>CAUZVZ010000123.1:0-8242 GCA_963583605.1 Gemmatimonadales bacterium UBA6960 | reverse complement strand
CCGCTCCGGGGAGTGGCAGCCTCCCCCACTTCTCCGAGGGCTCGGGTGGTGTGCTGGGGGCGCGTGGGGAGTACCGCGGGCTTCGAGACTATCGCTCGGGGGACGATCCTCGCGACATCCACTGGCGTACGACGGCCAGAACGGGTGAGCCCGTTATTCGGGACTACGATCAGGACGCTTCCGAAACGGTGTGGATTTGCTTGGACTCGCGAGACGAGCCCGGAGACCGTGCGGAGGCCGCCATAGAAACAGCGGCGTCCCTGGCCGCACGAGCCTATCACACCGGGCGTCAATTCGCCCTCGTGACCTGCGCGGGTCACCTGGAGCCCGGTACCGGATCCGCGCAAATGGAGGGGGTCCTGGACGCCCTTGCCAGGCTGGAGTTCAAACCCTCCGGCCCCCGACTCGATCCGCCTGTCGACCCCGATCAGTGTATTCTGATCTCGCTGTCGGGTGCCGGTCGATCTTTATACGGAGCCGCCGTCGGGCCAGGTCATTGGGACGATGCCGGCGGCGTTCAGGAGGAGAGGCTCGCAGGATGAAGCTACAACTCCTACATCGACGTCTCACGGTCGGGATGGGCCTCGTATCACTGATGGCGTTCGCGGGCGGCGCCGGCTTCACGCCGACGAGCGCAATCCTCGCTGCCGTCGCCCTCAGCGTCGCGTGGGTGTGGCAGCCGGATTCGGACGTTTCCCTGAGGCTGGAACGGGTGTGGCTGCCCGTGGCTGGAATTCTGGTTGCCCGGTCCCTGTACCACGTAGTGGTGGTCGGGGACGATGTCGTGATTCCGGTGGTGGATCTTCTCCTACTTCTCTTGTGCGCGGAGTCTCTCCGTTCGCTCGAAGCTCCGAACGGACATCGCCTCTACGCCCTCACCTTCGCACTGCTGCTCGCGTCGTCCGCCTACCGGCCGGGCATTCTGTTCGCGCTCGCTTTTGTCGCCTACGTAGCCCTCGCGGCGGTCGCGTTGATGGTTGGCCACCTGCGGCGACAGGCCGAACGAAATGGGGTATATGACCTGGTCATCGGGCGACGCTTCTTGGCCGGTATGGCGGCGCTTTCGAGCGTCACTCTGATAATGAGCGGTGTGGTATTCCTCGCCTTCCCGCGACTGTCGAGGGGCTGGACGTCACGCGCGGAGATCCCCGTAAGCTCCATCGTCGGGTTCTCCGACGAGGTCTCCATCGGCAACCATGGCTCTCGCATTTATCCGAACCCCGAGATCGTTCTCCGAGTGGAATTCCCCGATGGACGGCCGGCCGCAATCGAGAGTCTCCACTGGAGGGGCCGCTCCTACGATCGCTTCGACGGAGTTCGCTGGAGCCGCTCGGACGGCCTCCCGCCGTCCCTCGCTCCGGACCGCTGGTACGAGCGGTGGGGGGCGGGGCGAATTCGGCAGCAGATCTATGGTGCGCCCCTCGACGTCAAAGTCCTTTTTGCCCTCCATCCGCTGCTGGAGGCTCGCGCGGACAACCCGCGGACCCAGCCGCTCTTCGACAACGCGGGCGACCACATTTATTGGGGGTCGGGAAGCCCCTCATATGAAGCGATATCCGTAGCCGACCGACCGACCGCCGACGCTCTCCGCGAGGCCAGATCCGGATTCTCGCCGGCCCGCAACTACTACACGCAGCTTCCTCGGGTCTCCCAGCGGGTGCGGGACCTCGCGGTTTCCATCACCCAGGGCCTCGACAACAACTATGACAAGGCGGCGGCCATTGAGGAGTTCCTTCGGACGGATTTCGGGTACACGCTCGAGCTCCCGCGCACCGCGAGGGAGACCACGCTCGAGTACTTTCTCTTCGACCGCCGTGAAGGGCATTGCGAATATTTCTCTACCTCGATGGTCATCCTCTTACGGAGCTTGGGTGTCCACGCTCGGGAGGTGAACGGATTTCTCGGGGGTCAGTGGAACGACTTTGGCCAATACCTCGCGGTCACACAGAACCAGGCCCATTCTTGGGTCGAGGTGTGGTTCCCCGGGTACGGATGGGTGACCTTCGAGCCCACGCCTCCCGGATCCGGCTCCGCTGAGGCGTTGACCTCCTGGCTCTGGCCGGGCCGCTTTCTCTTCGACGGCCTGCAGCACCGCTGGAACAAGTGGATCCTGGACTACAACATGGAGTCACAATCCGGCCTCTTCCGACGCGTGGCCGAACTGCTACGGCCTCGACCCGAAGAGGAAGAGGTTGTCGCAGGCAAGGCTTCGCAGGACAGCAAGGGGCGGAATTGGGGAATCCTTCTAGCCGTCGCGATGTCTCTGAGCGCTTACGTGTTGTGGAGAAGGCCCGCCGACGATTCTCCTGAAACCCGACTCTACCTCAAACTCCGTGAAAGCTGCCGTCGTGCCGGTCTGATGGCGGGGGCGGGCGTGGCCCCCCTGAGCCTCGTCGAACAACTGGCCGAGTTGCATCACCCAGCCCACGGACCCGCCCGAAGCTTCGTTACGCGCTATCTCCGCGCACGCTTCAGCGGACGCTCGCTGGAACCCTCTCACCACGAGGAGATGAGGGTCGCACTCGAGGCAGTTCGTCGGGCCCTGCGAAAAACCTCGTCGACTTCATAGCGGGACAGCCGACACGGGGCTTATCTTGGTAACATGAGCCTACCCCACGAAAATCCACCGCACGAACCCTCTCGTCTCGGATCCGCATCGAGTGGCCAACACTTCTCGACCATCAGTTACGATGGCCGCTTCTGGGACGTCTACATCGAGTTCACGAACGATCCTCGGCAGCCGTCCAGTTATCGTGGTTTATTCTGCTTTTCTCCTGCCGACGGCGACCCCGATGTCCGACGCACGACCACGATCATCATCGAGGATTCGTACGAGGAAGCGCTCGCAAAAGCGCAGGCCATGGAGGGGCACGAACTTCAGGGGCTTCTCCGCTCAGTTCTCCCGGATCTGGACTAAAGAGGCGATCTCCCTGGACTGACGAGGTGATCTCTATAGATTTGGCCTGCTGTCGTGCAAACGCGAGGAGGTCGGGTGGCCATCTATCGGACACTTTATTATACGGATGTGACCATCGGGGTCGGTGGGCGAATCACAATTCCTCAGGGACTGCGGAACGATCTGGGGATCATGGCGAAGGACACGATGTCGGTTCGGGTCGAAGAGACGTCGGACGGTCGCCGTCAAATGGTGTTGTGGCGCGTTGAGGAGCAGGTCGAAGAATAGGAGGGAGTCTCCTCCGAATCGATCCATCGAACCAGTCCGGCGAAGACCGAAGCTCCGTCGTGATGCCACCAAGGCGGTGGCCAAGGAACCTCTTGGAACGGAGTGATGCGGGTCACGCCCAGTCGTGCGAGAGCTTCTGCCAGCGCCGGCCGACGATCCCCTGAGCCCTCCAGGGCAACGGTTTGGAGATGTCGCTCCACGCCTTTCAACACGGCAGGCACCTCCACTAGATCCGAGATCGGCTTCACATAGACGACCCGGCTCAAACACGACACGACGAAGTCCGGCTCCGATTCGAAGATCACGGTGGCGAATCCAGGATCGGAGTGAAAGGCCCTCGTCCCGGTCCCCGAAGCCTCACGCATCTCTGCGACTCCTCGAACCTGGTGGACGGCGGACGCATCTTCTGGGTGCAGCCGGCCAACCGGAAGCTCGACCTCCAGCTCGGCCATCGCGTTCCAGAGAACGCCGGCCCACTCCATGGGATCGACTTGGCCACCCTCTTCCACGTAGAGCACATGGGGAGAGACACAGCCCCGCTGATCGAACATGGACACAGCATACGCGGCGGCTCGGGCCACTCCGCTTCCGCGGTCACTTCCTAGAGCCTCCCGTCCCACGAGGCCTACGCCCACTCGGTGGTGATAGGTCACGAGCCGAGTCGTGACGGGAGTCCGGGCTCGGAGTGACCGAATCGCATCGTCGCCCCCGTACGCAACGACCACGGGCGCCCGCTCGAGGGCCATGGTCTCGAGTTCGGTCTCCCCACCGGGCCAGTACACCACGGCGACGGCATGGGAGAGCTCCGCCATCTCCTCCCTGAGCGCCCGAGCGAAAAGAACGGGGAGAGCGACGTCTCCTTGGCCGGGCTTCAGCAGGACTGCGGACTTGACCAACAAAGCCCGGATCATCGAGGTCACACCCACGCCCGGGACCGTTCCGGATCCCACGTGAAAGCTGATCGCAGGACCTCGAGCTCTGACCATGCGGCCGCCGTCTCGCGGTTGGAACGCGTCCAAGACATCTACACTGCCGAATTCGCGGTCGAGGAGTTCATCGAGCCGTTCACGAGTCCAGTCACAGGCCATGCCGGCCAAGACCGAGTCCGCCATCTCCGGCGAGATCCCCGCCGTGGGAGCGAGCATCTCGAGAGCTTCTGCCCGAAGCGGGTCCGCCGGATCGAGAAGGCGGTCGGCAACCCGGCCGATGCTCCGGCTCAACGATCGCACGGGGGTCCGACCCAGTGCCTCCCCGGCATCTTCGAGCCCACTCAGGAGGCTCTCGCATTGGTCGGCAGGCAGAACGGGATAGCGGATCGATGCGCCGCCGGGTAGCTCGAGGACCTCATACACAGGCGGCCGTTCACATCCGGGGGGCAGCAGGAACGCGTCGAACGGCGTCATCGACTTTCTCCCTTCGAAAGCAACGCGTCCATCGCCAGGGAGCAGCCACGAGGCTCGGCGCCAGCAACTCGACCGAGCACCCGAAGCCCTGCCGCGTCCTCAAAGCCCAGATCTTCGGTAAGCACGGCCATTACCGAGCCCGCGTTGGCGAGGTCATAGTGGCAGAGCAGTCCAGGCTGGCCCGCCGGGACGTCCTCGAGAGTGATGGGATCGAGCACCCGGACCCGCAGCCACGGTGGGGCGACGTGACGACGGTCCTCAAGATCCGTCCCGGCGCTCTCGGGTGCCGAGACTTCATAGTACTGAGACAGCAATTCGGTCATCCCGTATTCGTTGACGATGTTCTCAAGTGGTACACCATGCGCTGCCGACAGCTGGCGATAGAGATCGGGACGGGACAATGTTCGAGAGCGTCCCTTGAGGCCACCCGTATCCATGATTCTGGACCCGGGCGGAAGCTCGAAGCGCTCGCCCACCTCCGTCATCCAGTCGAGCCAGTGGACCAGGGACGCCGCCGTGCCGGCGACGACAACGGGCTGCTCCTTCGATGTCGTCTCCCTCAAGCCTTGCCGTAACCCCTCTCTCTCCATCTGCCCGCCCTCGTCGACGAAGAACGCGCCCTTACCGTCCGAGAGCGTGGCCAACGCCTCGCCGAGCATGAAGCTCAAGGACGAATCCGAGGCGACGAGCGGATCCGGGACCAGAGCGAAAAGAGGAAGGCTCGCTCCGCCCCCATACAGGTGACGGCGCATGTTAGGAAGGAGTGAAGCCCGGTACAGGTCGAGATCGAGGACATGGTGCTGGCCCCGGCCCTCTCGACCGCGTGTCGTTCCGCTGGTGCGGAAGACCCTCTGTACGAGCTCGGGATCGCCCGAAATGAGGGGGAGCGCCTTGAAGGCGGCGGCGGGCACCGGGGGTACTTCATGCCAGTGCCGCACCGTCGAGGGAGTCCCGCCTCTCTTGGAGGAATAAGCCCCGTATACGGCGTTGCTCTCGAACTGGTAGGAGAAGATCCTCGTCGCCCATGCGTCGAATACTTCCTCTGTCCACGGCTCTCCAGTGCCCCGTGCAAACGCGACCTTCAGGTCCCGGGCCAAACCCTCGAAGTCGTCGGTCATGGCTCTGGAGTCCTAACCTTCAGCTCCCCTTCCTCGGATGGCCCGGCCCGCCAAGGCACCGGTCTGTGACGATAACCTCTTCATCGGCCACCCTGTTCCGGGCGGCCCCCCTCGTTCCAGCGTGGCGATTCCTCCGCGTCGGCCAACGCCCGCACCGCCATGATCACGGTCTTGACCGCTGCCGTCATGTGGCCGAAGTCGACCGCATCGACTTCGTCGGAGGGCCGATGATAGTCGTCATGAAGGTTGAAGGAGGATAGTGTATGGGCAGGGATTCCCCGGTACGCGAACGCCACGTTATCGCTGCGGAAAAAGAAATTCTGGCTGGGATAGGGGTCTGGGACCACGGAAATGCCCTCGGCAGCCAGAGACTCACCGACGGTGGAGCGCTCGTAACCGGTGGCCCACAACATCCCGGAGCCTCCCGCCAGACTGTCGGGACGCCCGATCATCTCCACCTGAAGCTGCGCGACGGTATTCTCCAGCGGCACGGCGGGATGATCGAGGTACCAGCCGCTACCGAGCCCGCCCACCTCCTCGCCCGTAAACAACACGAAGACCACCGTCCTCTTGGGAGGCGCCCCATTCGCCATCGCCCGAGCAACCTCGAGGACGGCCACGACGCCCGAGGCATCGTCGTCCGCGCCATTGTAGATGGAGTCCCCGTCCACGGGCTCGCGAACGCCCACGTGATCGAAGTGCGCACCGACCACGATCGCCTCGTCGCCGACTCTGGGGTCCACCCCTCGAACGATCGCAACGATGTTCCGATCCGAGACGGACTCCCTGGTAGCCTCGGGGAACGTGTCCGCGAGGTCCTCCCGGACGATCCGCGTGCGGCCGCTCGCCAGGGTCACCCGCACGGCTGGAATCTCTTGAAAAAATCCATCGGACCCGGCCGGTTGCAGGCCGGCGGCCTCGAGTTCCGTCGCGATCAGTTGAGCCGCCATCGCAGATCCGGAGGTTCCCGTCGCCCGGCCAGCCATGGAGTCGGCGGCCAGCGCTCCCAAGAGGCGCATGATTCGGTCCGGTCGCGACTCGATCGCAACGGGTGACGTCCCGTTCGGAGGCACATTCTGGCAGGCGGCACCGGACAGCACGAACAGGACGACAGCCGCCGTACGGAAAAAACGCATGGTCCCCAACCTCGGATCTAGTGGGTCAATGGGCCCATGCAAGTTGCGGGTCCTCCGTAGTTTGGGACAGAGGGGCGCTTCCCACCTCTCTTCGGATTGACTGAGACGACCCAAGCGCCGCAAGGGCTCCTTCGGCGTTCCGTGCGACAGGTCCGTGGCGATCTGGTATTGGGACAGAACGGGATGGGTGCCTGCGAGAATGCGTCCCGTGCGGCCATCCCGTCGCCCCGCGTCCCGGATGAAAGTGGGCGATGAGAGAGCCCAGCATCAATGAGCGAATGGTCGCGCACATGAAGCGACTGCTCGTAACGCAAGGTTATAGCCCGCAGACGCGGGACACCTACATACGGTGGACGCAGCGCTTTACAAAGTTCCTGGGACATCCGCATCCTCGCCAAATCGGCACCAAGGAAATCGCGTCAGTCCTCGATCACCTCGCAAATGATCGGGGGCTTTCCGCCGCGACGAGAAATCAGGCCACAGCGGCCATCAAGTATCTGATGCGGGAAGTGCTGGCTAGTGACGCCGCAGATTCGATAAAGAACTCGAAGGGCCCCAAGTACGTCCCCACCGTGCTGTCACGCCCGTGTTCGTCGGGTCACGCTTTCCCTTCAGGGCTCTGGTCGACTATCTCGAGGATGGCCTCACGCATGCTCGCCTGACCGGCTTCGCCGACTCGCTGCAGTGTGGTCGCGGACATCGCGAGCTACACGATCCGGCCGCCCCGGTACATCTTCGTTCCGTTCTGGGCCGTGTGTAGCAGCAAGTGAGCGTCTTCGCGACCGTGACAGCGCATGAGGTCGAGCATCATCGGCTCCTCCCCCATCCATGGAAAGGCGTAGACGACATCGAAGTCGCCTAGCGCACGCCCGAGTTCCAAGTAGCCAGACGGCCCCCGGCCGATAGTTCCGTGGCGGCCATTCCCGTCGGAGAGGCTCCATTCCCATCCCATGGGAATGAAGCTCCCCGCGGCGAACCGCGCGTTCGAACGCCATCGCGAGGCGAGCTCCCGCCCCACGTCGACGAGAGACGCGTCGAGCTCGATACCGCAGGAATCGAAGCCGAGCAAGTCCGCCATGATCGTGATGACGCCCGTGGCCGATCCCCACTCGAGGAACCGGCGACCCGGTTTGCGGAGCGAAACGAGCGCGGCCCGGACAGCGTCGTAGTCGGCGGCGACGAACGGGTGCCAGTCGTCCTGGCGGACCTCATCGTCGAAACGGTGCCAGAACGCACGACCCTCCTCGCACAGCGCATTGATGCGTGTGCCGAGCTCCCGGTCGAGGTCGGGCCCCTTGTCAGCCGCGATCGCGCGGTCCCGATTCGGGCGGGTTCTCGTCCTCGTCCTCGTCCTCGGCCTCGGCCTCGCCGCTTGCGGGCGCTGAGCTGGCTGCCTCTTCA
>CAUZVZ010000122.1:0-8583 GCA_963583605.1 Gemmatimonadales bacterium UBA6960 | reverse complement strand
CGTCGCCTGAGTCACCGACGGAGGCACCGGAACGGGATCGTCGCACACGTTTGGCTGCACCTCTGGAAATCTCCCACCGTAGGCATTGTGGCCAGTGCTCTGGCGGTAGAACTGCCAGTTGTCATCCCATCCATGGTGCGAATGCCAGGCGATCGGCCACTTCACGCCGTCAAACGTCATCTGTTCGGTGGACTCGTGCTCGATATTGAAATCACCGAGTGAGGGCTCGCTCACCGTGGTCTTGATCCGCTGGATCTGATTCTGCGAGTTGATGGTGGCATCCACCCGGTACTTCCCGAACATGGTGATCGCGACCACGTGCATCTTTTCTGGTGCCACCACGTTCCCGTCCCGGCCCTTCTCGATCTGTTCCCACCGCCAGACGGCGACGGGATTGGCACCGGGCAGGCGAGCGGCCTTGATGAAGCCGGGGGGGTTCAGCCAGAGATCAAGCCGGTACAACTCCGCCAACTCGGGTGGAACGGCCACGGGTGGCCCGTCGCCGTCGATGTGCCAGGCAAAGTCACCGTTGACGATGTGCGTCTGGCGCGTCTCCGTTTGAGTCAGCGTGCCCCCCTGCCAGCCCCTCCCGTATTTCCATGAGGCAGGATTCAGGCCGGGTCGGCGATCGAACGTCTCCTTGCTCGTTCCGGTTTCCCAGTTGATGGTACGCGTGTAGTTGGCCATCGCATCGATGCGGGGCCAGTCGACGCTGACGGCGTTCTCGAACGTCTGGCCGACGGCGCCGCTATAGCCGGTTCCCGAAAACGTGATACATCGCAGATTGGCTTCGCCGATCTCCGCGGCGGCGGCGGCCAGAAGAGGCGCAGGATCCACGTAGCCCGGGGGAAACTGCTGGGCGGGGGCCCCGCTTCCCCAGACTAACAGTAGAGCAACCGCAACTAGCATCTTCTTGGCCATGTTTCCTCCTGAGTGACACCTGCCCGATCCTGACCGGCAGAACGTTGGCAGCAATAGCAAGAGAGCCGGCGCTCGAGGATCCTCCCTAGATGGTGCTGGCAGCGGCATAGGTCGCCGCCCGTGTCAAATGCACGAGTCGATCGGACAGGTCTTCGCGTATACAGACAGGAAATTCAAACGCCCTCCGCGGCCGAGAGACAAAGTAGGACAAGACTTCAGTGTTAGAAATGCCCATGATTTCTTGTTCTCCTTATCTGGTAGGTATCGGTCCTACCTTATGAGGGCGATAGTAGATGCCCTTCCTACCTAATGCCAGAGTGGAATAGCCCCCCCCAGTACCCCCCCCTCAGGGCCGTGTCCCTTGAACCTACAAGCAGTGTTTCACTTGTCCGATCATGTGAGTACGTTGCGAGAACACTTCAGCGTCAACTCGCAAGCAAGCTCACTTCGGGTGGGCGGGGACGGCCTCAGGGTCGGGAACTAGCGCGGTAACGTCGACGGTGGGGAACGAGGACTGACCCGTGGCGTAGGCTCGACCTGAACGAGAAGACGGCCACCTCCGAACGATGGTTGTCGAGAGCTGGGCCGAGGAGTTGCCGGAGCGGATCCCCTCGATGTCTTTTTTTCCGCAGGTCCGGGCAGGAGATTGAGATGCATTGGACAATCCCCGGTGTCGGCAGATGTGCTTCGGTCGGCAGACGCATCGCAGGGTTCGCCATCGTGCTCGCCGTCTCCGGCTTCGGTTGCGCTGGCAGAGGGGCGGGAAGTCCTTTCGTCGCTCAAAGGGACGCGAGGATCCACATCGAGGTGATCAACCACGGTTTCCAGGACGCCACACTGGATCACTAAGCGGATCCGCCTGGGGACCGTCAGCGGGACCAGGACGGCCAACTACATGGTCCCATGGTCCCACGGCGACGTAATTCAAATCGCAATTAAGCTTCTGGCCGGTCCGAGTTGTATCACGCGGGAGATCAGGGCCGAACCTGGTGTTATCATTGTGTTGGAAATTCAGTCGGGGCTCCGCTACTGCGGCATGTAAGTTAGCCCCTATAGGCCGACGAGGGACCGGTCCGAGTCAACTCGAACCTGCATCCCCCGTCTCCGAACTCTTCCACCGGTTCCTCTCGCCCGGCGGCCTCTTGCTGCCTAATACACCGGCGAACACTCGCCGCCAGTCACCTCCCCGCGAACCCACGCCGCAAGCGTCTGCCACTCCGGATCACTCCGGCTCTGCCACCGCCTCACGCCGTTGTGGGCATACGCACCGCCACCGTCCGGGTGCAGGGGCTTCAGCAGGAAGCGACTCCGCGCGGGATCGCCAGGCACGATCAGTCTCTGGAGCACCTCGAATCCCTGGCGGGCTTCCGCCTCCGTCAACACGCCACCGCTAGCGCTGACCGGGGCGAACCCTGCCGAGCCGCCTGCATGACACGACGTGCACGCGAGCTGCCCGTATCTCGCGACGCTGAGCACATTCGGGTGGACACAGGAGCGATAGTACTGGAAGTCGACGGCCACCCGCTCGGCGGCAGGCGTGAACTCCGCCGCCGGGAGGGTACGGATCCAGTCGAGTATGACTTGATACTCGGGGTCCTGAGTAGAATCCCAGTGGTTGCCGCCCGTGTGAGGCAGCCCGCCGGCCACCTGCGCCAACGGCTTCAGTAGAAACCTGCTGGACTCTGGGTCGGAGGCATTGACCAGTTGGGTCACGACCTCGTAGTTCCGGCGAGACTGTTCCTCTGTCCAGGCCCCTCCATCCGGTGTTTCGGTCGGCTCCTCGAGGGAGAAACGAACGCTCGTTTGCCACACGTGGCACATGACACATGCGGCCTGGCCGTCGGTCGACCCCGGGTAGCCGCGAGGCCTCAGGAACAGTGGCTCAATGTTCTGCCGGTAGTAGTCGAACGGAACCTGAAGCGTCGCACCGTCGGCGGACGGCTCCGTGGATGCTTGTAGCGGCTCGGCCAACCCCCAGCCCTCCGAGGTCCGGCCAAGACCGACAAGAATGCCGACGCCAGCAATCAGGGAGAAGCCGGCCGCCCATCCCCCCAAACCACGCCCTCTAGTTTTCGGGCTCATGCTTGTTACCACCTCCGTCGTAGGTCAATGCCCCAACTCTGGGCACAGACAGCCTGCTCCAGTGGAAGAAACTACGGGCCCTGAGTCGTCGTCGTGTTCTCCACACGGTCCAGCGGAAGGATCGCCGTGTCAATTCGCTTGGGTCCAGCGCCTACGGTCATTTTCGCCACCACTTCGAGCTTCTCGAGGTCGATGGCCACCGTATAGTCAGCGCCCGAGACGGCCACGTACATGTACTTACTGTCCGGTGTCGGCGTCAGCCAGTTCGCCGCGGGCCCCACCACGACCCCGCCGATGAACTCGAAATCAGGCAGAGACCAACCGTAGATTCGGCTATCCAAGCGGCTTGACGCCCAGATTGCGGAGCGATCTGGCAGCACTTCCAAACCATGCATCGGAGCGCCCTGGTTGGCTTCGGCGCTCTGCTTCCACGCTGGCAGACGCGGCGGGTAGAGCATTCGCTCCGTCTCCCCTGTCTCCCAGTCGATCACAAAGATTCCGTTGACCGCGGCGCCTTGCGCGAGAATCTTGTCCGTCGACCCGTCCTCCGCGGCAAGGAACATCATTGGCCGGACGCGGTGGATTACACCGGTGTTTGGCACGACCAGCGAGATTTCCCTCACCACTTTATCGGTGCTAGCGTCGATGACCTGAATAGACCCCTCACTCCGACCGTTCAAACCGGCAACCACCCACTTCCCATCCGGGCTCACATAGACGTTGTGAATCCCGGTCGCCACCGGGATGCTTTCAAGCTTCTCGTGGGTGTCTAGATCGAATACATCGACAAAGGGCGCCCTAGCGATCCCTACGTAGATCTTACGGTTGTACTTGTTGTAGGCGGCCTTGTTCGGACGATCCGTGAGCGGGAGCTGCTCAAGCAGCTCCAATGTGACCGTATCGTAGACGTCGAGCGTGTTTGCTTCTTCGTTCGCGCAGTAATAGTAGAGCCCATCGGGATGTGCGAAGATATTGTGAGCCCGCGGACAGCCCTCCAGGTACCCGACGACCTCGTTCAGAGCCGGATCGATGACGGCGTGCACGTTTCCGGCATTGTTGCTCTGCAGGATTCGTATCGCGACTCCCTCGTACGAGTCGAGCCGTTCCACCTTTTGAGCGCTGAGCGGCGATCCCGCCAACATCAGCCCCGCCAAAATCGGAAACATTATGGTCGCTCGAGTGCTATGCATCGTCACCCCCGGATCGGGAAGTCTGTAGGCTGCTACTTCTCTGTATGCACGGTAAATGCCAATGCTCCGTAAGGCAAGTGAGCGGTTAGGTGCCTATGATCCAGCGAGCAGATCGAGGCGAACTCCATCATGAGACCCTTCCAACGGAGGCCAGGTTGATGAAGCGCCTACTGTTTCTCCCCTTCATCGCAGTTCTTCTGCCGTCCGCCCTGTGCGCCCAATCCGCTGACGCCGATATCGAGCGGACACTGCTCGCGGCTCCCACGTCATTGCGTGCCGAGGCGACGATCCTCGAACTCCGTCCTGACGGCAGCACAGCGGTGCTCCGCGGGGGCAGCAACGGCCTGATCTGCTGGGACAATGAAGGCCGTCCCGCTCAAATGGCCCCCCTCGACGTCCAGTGCACCGTCGAAGCCAATCGTCCGCGATTGGAGCAGAACCATGCTCTCGAGAGCGCTGGAGGAACAGTGGTTGAAATCCTGGATCGCTTCGAGCGGGCCGAGGCGGACGGAACTCGTGCCTTGGCTGTGTGGGGAAGCATCTACTACCACGTGTATGGGGACTCCGCCCAGGATTACCGAAACCACACCGTGGTAGCCGTGCCTTACGCCACCCGAGACCTCGGCTTCCCGATTGCTCGCGGTCCAGCCATGCTTTGGCTCATGGAGGCAGGTACCTCCAGCGCGCATCTCATGGTTTCAGGACGATGAGATCCCAACTCCACTCTCTCAACTCAGCCACTCGTCAGGGATCTTCTCGCCGCGCCGCGCTCCGGCCGGGTGGCCGTTTGCCGAATAAAATAGAGGCCCGCGACAGTGCTCAGTTGGTTCCGCCAGCGTCTGTGTCGCCAGATCCACCCTGGCGTGTCTCGATAAGGATCACTCCGTTATTCCCATCTGGATACTGCGCCCCGGCTGAGGGACCTCGGAGAACACGAATACGCTCTACGATACTCGCGGGAATCATTTCGAGCGCATGGGGGCCGACGGAAGTTCTGGAGTCTAGGCTCCCAAACCGCGCAGAGACCCGAATTCCATCAACGTATATGACAGGCTCGTTGCTCAGGAACAGGGAGTTCGAGCCGCGTAGCTGAACTCTCGCTCCGCCGCCTGCCGAACCTGAGTCTCGCCGAAGATCCAGTCCGAGAACCTTCCCTTCGAGGAGGTCCGCTGCAGTCCCAAGATCGCTATCGTCGTTTCGGACCGAGGCGTCCTGGTAGCCGGCTCGACCGAAACTTCTCTCCGCTATCACGAAAATCTCATCCAGGGCCGCGAAGAGAGGCGAGAGCCTGAGCCGCACGAACCCTACCTCGTTCGAAGCGACCTCCAGTGACTCCACCACAGACGCATAGCCGTCGAGACCGGCTCTCAGCACAACCTCGCCCGGTGTAAGCTCGGGGAAAGAAAACTCCCCGTTCTCATCGGTCACGACCGATCGCTGCGTCTCCAGAATCGTGAGCGTGGTGCCGGGAAGAGGTCGGTCGGTCCCCTCCTGCAGTACGATGCCAACCAGAGACGAGCTATCACGGTCGGTACTGACTTGGCCCTCAACCGCGAAGTGAGGGCCGGAGAGAAGAATCCCTACAGCTAACGCAGCAGCTACTGTTAGGATTTTGAGCACCCTAAGCGTACACATCGGAAAACACTCTTGGCACCGGTACGTCCGGTACGTGAAGACACCGACTATCGGAGGGTCACCAGCGGTCTTCGACGGCACAACTCGTCTCTTCCACTCTTCCCAGGAGGCGAGCATTCGTCCCTCAGGATCTCTCCCAGGGTCAGTGACTCCTTATCCGAGCCGAGGGGCCCGGCAAGCTTCAGCGTACTTCCTCCATCCTGAAAGGACTAGAGGCGATTAAAGGAATTCCACCTCCGGTATGCGGAGGCAAGTGAGGGTCCCAATTGGCGCATTGACCAGGCTCAGGCCCGTGTCCCAATGCGAGAGGTCACCCGATCGGTGGTCGTCCCCCGGGGTCACTCCGGTGAGGTATAGTTCCCGCCGCTTCTCCTCGCGAACCGCGACCGCGTTTGCCGCAGCACCCCCGTCGACATAGGCCGCCAGAGGCCACGCACTCGAATCCAACTCGCTGTGCAATCCTGCGGAGCTCGAGCGCAATGCGTTGATCATGGCCACGGACTGGGTTGGGTCGAGTTCCGCGATCATGAGCTGCGCTTCCCGCCAACTCGCAAACGGGATGTCCGACGACTGACTCCCGTACTTCTTCTGTTCCCAATGATCTCCGACCCCCGTGTTCGAGTGGGCCCCAAGATTTGCAATGGGGACCCTTGGATCCGTCACCCCGCCAACCAACAGATTACGGTCGCGAGCGTGCACAACAAAGCCGTCCAGGAGTCTGTTTACCATGTTCCCACGACGTGAGGGCGACGACTCGTACGTCGCGTAGTAGATGAAGCCTGAAGTCACCGCTTGCGCGTCCGCGAGAGCCCCAGTCGTATTTCCCTGATTCATCCTAGACCTGGCACGTCCGACCCGCGCCAGATCCAGGATGTCCTGGGCCTCTGCCGCCTTCGAACCGGAAAGCGCGGCCGTGGAATACTGGATCGCTAAGTCGAATCTAGCTTCCGCTCGGGCCATGCCGGTTGCTGGTGTAACCTTCGCCCCGTCCCCGTCGAACACCATCTCGCACCAGGCCTCAGAGAGAAGCTGGGTGGCGTAACCCTCATAGGCGTAGGCCTTTCCCACCAGGAAGTTCAGGTTGTCCACCTCTGCTGCGGGCATCTCCTCCAGGATTCTACGGGCCGCATCTGCGGATTGCGCTCGGCCGCGATGCATGGTGAACCAGATTGGGTCCCGGTTGCTCGTGCACTCTCCTCGCTGGTACTCGACGTGCCGAGCTTGCCGGTTAGCGATCGTGATCTGCTCAATCTGGAAATCGGTGTAATGCATACCGTTGTAGAAGCCGGCCTCGACGCCGAATATATGCCCCTGTAACCCACACTCGAAATCCGCCTGTGCCCCGGCAACTAGGGTCGCCGCCAGCCCCGGCGCGTTGAGATCCCCGTCGACAACCTGCCCGGGAAGCTCAGCCTCCAGAATCTCATCCAACGCGCTACACGCCGTCAGCGGTGCCAGCGCGAGAAGCCATAGGGGCGAGACAAGCCGGTGCCTCCTCGACGTGGATCGCGGCCCCCTGGCGATTCGCGTGCCGTTCGCTCTGATTGTCATTTCTTTATCCGTCATCTGTTTGTCCGTCCCGTTTTTTGAGTCCCGTGCACTCGGTGTTTCTCGCCAAAGGACTGAGGAGATCATCAGAAGGTGAAGTTCATGCGCAGCGTCGCGCGAGACATAGGAGGTGGCGTCCCGCCAGGTACCTGGCCTTGGTATTCGAAGTTGGGCGCCGTCATCTCCTGATCCCAGATGTACTGGCCGAACCGGGTTTCCCTATCTCTAGCCCACAGTGTCGCGATATTGTACAGGGACCCGACCATGCTAGCCGAGCTAGCACCGAGAAGCCCTGCCACGGACGCCGGAAGTGCATATCGGAGAGATACCTCACGTAGTTTGAGAAAGTCACCCCTGTACATCGTGACGCCATCGCGAGTTTCTTCCATGAAACCGTTCCAGATGGCGTCATCCTTCTTGATCGTCTTCTCCGCGTGCCGAGTGTTCTGGCCTGCGATGTAGTCGCCGTTTACCCAGTTTCCTCCCAAGGCGTCGAACCTGACCGCGAGACGCCAGTCTTCGAACAAAGTCCACGTCGAGCCAAGGCTAACCTGCCAGGTGGGATCCCCTGGACCAAAGTACACCTGATCTGCATCGGCGCATGGCACCGCAGGACCACCCATCTCTCGTCCGGCGATACCCTTTCCATCATCGCACATGACGTTTGTGACGGCACCGCTAGTCCCAGAGACGAAGTCGGCCGAAACGACTTCCTTCTCGAACAAGCCCGCGATAGGGTAGCCTTCAACGTGGAACTGGCCCCTCGCGTTCATACCACCCATGAGGGCCGTGACGAGCAGCGCATCCAGTCCACCCATGTCGTCGATCTTGTTGCCCATGGAGGCGAAGCTCAGATTCAAGTCCCAGCGCACCGGGTCCTGAGTCAGAACCTGGAGGTTCACTGAGGTCTCGGTACCCCAACTGCTGGTCTGTCCGATGTTGACCAGCTGCACGCCGGGGAACCCGATCGACGGACGGACAGGCGCCGCCACGATCGCGTCCTTGGTCACCCGGTTATACCAAGTGAATTCTAGGCCCAGTCGGTCGTCCATAAGCGAGGCATCGAATCCCACTTCGAGTTCCTGCCCTATCTCAGGACCCAGGTCCGGGTTGCCTATCGCCATTGGCGTCAACGCCCCCTGGCCCGGTCCGGTGATCGGCGTATACAACCTGGACGCTGCGAACGCATCGGGCTGCTGGCCAGACA
>CAUZVZ010000121.1:0-8617 GCA_963583605.1 Gemmatimonadales bacterium UBA6960 | reverse complement strand
GAGATCATCGATGAAATCGAACCGGTGCGGCGCGGTCCTTATGCCGGTGCGGTGGGATACTTCGGCTGGGGTGGCACCTCGATGGACACGGCGATCACGATCCGCACGGTGCTCGTCAAGGACGGTACGGCCTACGTGCAGGCGGGTGCGGGCATCGTGGCCGACTCCGACCCGGGACGGGAGTACGAAGAGACGCTCAACAAGGCGCGGGCGCTCCTGCGCGCGGGGGCGATGCTCACGTCAAGAACCTGATGGTGCTTCGGTGGGTCACAGCCGGCCCGACGGGCTCTCGGCTGCTTGACAGTTCCTTTCCCGGCCTCTAGGTGTAAGGCTCACCCGTCCATAACACCAAGCATGCATACTTGATGGAGAAATCTCATGCGCTTCGCTTCCATCCCACTGCTTGGCGCCTTCTTGCTAGCGCTGGCGCCGATGCAAGTCTCTGCCCAAGCGACGGAGAGTGCCGAGCCATTCTATGTCGCTACCTTCGAGGCCGACGGGGCGCAGATGGTTGGCCTAATCCTCCGAGGTCAACTCGCAGTCGAGATCGATGCGGCCAATAGTAACCTGGAGCAAGATCCGGCCTTTCCCGAGATGACGATGCCTGAGGACATGCTCCAGCTCATCGGGCTGTACGAGTACGGCCTCAAGTCTCGACTATACGAGATCGTCAACCACCTCGTGGGGGACGGAATGCTCGCGCGGGGCAACCGTCCCAGCTTCATCCACGAGCTGGATGACATCGATGTCCAGGCGCCGATTCAGTATCCCGGCAAGATCTTGAATGCGGCTGGTAACTTCTACACCCACATCTGTGAAGGCTGCACGCCGGAGGAGCTTGAGGCGTCCAACCGGGAGCGGGCGTCCAATCGCGGAATCCCCTATCTCTTCCTCAAACCGGCGAGGGGCGCCGTCATCGGGACCGGTGAAAATATTGTCATCCCGGAAGGGCGGAATCGGACCGACTGGGAGATCGAGTTTGGTACGGTTATCGGCCGCACCGGGAAGTACATCCCAGCCCAAGACGCACAGGACTATGTCTTCGGCTACATGGTGACGATCGACATCTCCGACCGGGGCGGTCGGCCAGCGGGCGGGGGCGACCGGCGATCGGACTGGTTCGTTGGTAAGGGGCACGACACCTTCGCGCCCCAAGGGCCCTGGATCGTTCCCAAAGAGTTTTACGGAGATCCAATGGAACGTCTGCATCAGGTGCTTACTATCGACGGCGTCACGGTCCAGGAGGCCCGGGCCGGCGACATGATTTTCAACGTCTGGGAGCTTATGGAGTACGCCTCGTCTCTGATCACTCTTTATCCCGGCGATGTGGTGAACAGCGGCACGACCGGTGGCACGTCCATGGCGGGCTTTGAAACTGGGGTCCGCAGCGGCTACCTCGAGCCGGGCGAAAGAATCGAGGCCACGATCGAGGGTATTGGGACGCTCGTGCATGAGGTCGTAGCTGGCGTGACGCCTCCGAGCACCCTCTCCGGCGCTCAGCTTCCCCCGGTCGATAGCTACCGCGGCAATTGACCCTGTCGTAGTGTCCGCGGGCGGGCGAAGGCGCTTTCCGCAGCGCAGCCAACGCGACCTGCTCGAACGAAGAGAGGCCCGTCCGGCTCAGGCGCCGGACGGGCCTTGTTCGGAGTTGTGTGCCAACAGTGTGCCAACTCAGAACACCGCGATCGGGTTCAGTGGGGAGCCCGTTCCCCCGGTAACCGGAATCGGGCCTGCCGTCAGCATGAACTCCCAGCGGTTCTCACGGGCCGCGGTCTCGGCGAGCGCTTCGAGGTCCATGTTGTCGAAGATGTTCGAGCCGAGACCCGCGATCAAAAACGTGTGGAGCGGCTGTGTGATCCCCTCGACCATCGAAGGCATCACGTCGGTCGCGGCATCGCTCCCCACGAACGCGACGTCGCGCTCCTTGATCCAGGGGATGACGGACGCGTGTAAGCCGGCGCTGTTTCCTGACACCCTCCAGGGCCCAAGGGCTTCACGCCGCGCCCAGCGGCCGGTGTAGACGAAGATGGCGTCGCCGGCGGAGATGGTGACCCCCGCTCGGCGCTCCCACGCCTCGATGTCCTCGATGTAGATCGGGGTCGCGGGCTCCAGGTACGGTACACCTTTGAGGCGCGGGATGTCGAGCAGGACACCGCGTGTCACGATGCCATTCTTGAGGTTCTGGATCCCGTTCTTGCCACACCCCTCGGATGTGGTCGCCGACGGGGGCACATCGTTGTAGAGCCGCCCGTTGTGGAGGAAGTGGCAGAGCGCGTCGATGTGGCTGACCCCGTAGCCGTGATACGTGAACGTGTACGTGTCGCTCCGAAGGCTCTGACCCATGACGTGGTCGAACGCGGCGTCCGGATTGTCGGGAGCCGCTCCGGGCATGGGATTGTGCGCAAGCGACACCGTGATCCCACTTCGAACCAACGCGGCGGCCTGACGGGTTTTGGCCGGAGTAATCAGGTTCAGCGTTCCACGTTCGTCGTCGGCGCCCCAGCGCCCCCAATTCGAGAACTCGCGGAACATGGCGTCGAACTCCTCTAGGTTGCGCGGAGCCCGCGTCGCGTCCTGGCCCTCCAGCGTCGCGGTAGATCCGCCCAAGAGGAGTGTTGCCGCCGCTGCGAACACGATTGCTGATGTCATCGACCTGACGTTCATCTTTTCCCCATTAGGCGGACGAGTCGAGGCGCCGCTGCTACTCCTCGTTGGTCCGGCCGGGCACCGGCCAGTCCCTGAACATCTCTCTTACGATCGAGTAGACCCAGGTTCTCATGGCGTCCGGACTTAGCAAGCGCTGGTTCGACGTTGGCCCACCCCCACGCGACCCAGAGGTCCTCTCCCGACTCGGGGTCCGCTGCGTGCACCATCACCGTTCCTTCCTCATAGCTGTACGGCCTGGTTGTCACGAAGCCCGAGTCGTCGATCACTGAATCCGCGGGGAGCCCGTGGTCCGCCAGAGTCAGATGATGATGCAGAAGCAGGTCCGGAGAAGATTCGTCGTGCCGGAACCCACTCAGAGACAACTCCCACTCGATAGCCTCATGCATACGATCCAGGAAGAAGTGATTGTTCTCGAGGCGGGGATCACCGCTCGGAAGATCCATCTCCTGGTCCCATGCGAAGCTTTGCAGGCTACCGAGATCCACGCCGGGAGTCAGGGCTGATTCGGATTGAATCGACACGCCACATGAGGCGATAGAGGATGCGAGACACGTCGTAAGGAGGATGCGCACTTGTACTTTCATCGCTTCTCTCACAGTCCTGGGGACGCAGGACGCGCTTGAAGACGAGAATAGGGATCGGGTTCTGCAAGCACCAGTGTCGTAGGCCGGGAGAATTCCCGAGCGCGACGACATTCGATCAGCTCATTTCCTCCCGGAATACCTCACGCACAGGCACGTCGCCACCTCGTGGCGCACCGTCAACACTGACCCGTCGACCTCGATGATCCGATCGCCGGAAGGCGTTCTACGGATCGGGCAAAGATCGCACCCGGGTGACATAGCTTTCTCGAGGAGGGGATCCATTACCCCGGCAGGCATGTCGATTCGAACGAGCGACACGCGCTCCCCGAGCGGAATGTCGACCAATCGCAGATCAGGACTGGTCCGACGATCTCCCAGGCGCTTGAGGAGCGGCCGGGCCAAACGCCTCCATGAAAGTGCGAGTCCCGTCCACACGAGCAGCACCCCGACCAGAGACGCCAAGCCAGCCAGCGTCTGTCCCAAAATTCCGAAGAATTCTCCAGTATGCGCGAAGCGCATGAACGTGCGAAGGCGACGACCCCGCGATTGATCCTGGAACGTCGCATTGGACGTTTCATCACCGGTCGCAGCGTCAAACGTGAGCGTGTGGCGTTTCTGCGGCTCCCCTCCCCACCCCCGGTCGATGTCGATCCGCAACGGCGCATCCACATCTTCGGGCAAGAACGCCGTAATCGCACGCCAGTCGTCGACCTCGGTCATGGCGGCCGCGAGAGGGGTGTTCAGCATGGCGTCCTCGAAGACAGGGGGGCTTGCCTCGGGTACCACGGGTTCGGCCGCCTGGCTCGGAGGCGTCGACGCTCGACGTTGGGGAGGCGATTCGCCATTCACTCGATAAGCGAGGTCGCTCGCCCAAGGGAAGGAAATCACCGTGGCTGAGGCGATCACGAGCGCTAACGGGATGGCCATCCAGAACCCGAAGACGTGGTGCCAGTTGAAGTCTCTGGCCTTGTGTTTGGCTTTCGGGTTGAAGAGTAGGATCGGCTTGAAGTTCTGCCACTTGAAACGCCGCGGGAACCATAAATAGATACCGCTCAGCACCATGAAGAGGAAAGCGACGTTACTCCATCCGGTGATGGCGCGTGCGTTGGCGCGACCCTCCCCGGAGAAGTTGAACCAACGGTGCAAACCGACGACGGCACTGAAAAACCCGCGCATTCGGGCGGCGTTCTCACCCCTGGCCTCAGCCGTCGAGGGGTCTATATACAGGATCCGACCCCCGCCGAGATCGGCGGCTACCGGTCCCTCAGGGCCGGAGTAAACGATGATGCGGCGGACTTCGGCCTCCGCGTCGTACGCCCGCACACCGGCCGAGAATTGGGAAGGCAGGGCACGCTCGTCCTCAACGGTCGGAGCTACCCAATACTCTCGGTCCGCCCACTCGGTCATCTGCTTCTGATAGGTCAGCAAGACGCCCGTCACGGACATCATCAATATGACGGCACCCGCGGCGATCCCCACTGGGAGGTGGATCCAGAAGACGATCTTCCTGAACGGCATGAAGATACACGGTTGAGATTGATTCTCATTCGCGAATAATGCGTAATCATAGGTGGGTACGGGGAGATGTTAACCCGGACACCCGTGATAGCGACCACATTGAGCGGAAGGCCCTCCTGCTTCACTCTCGCTGAGAGCTCACCCTGCTCAGGAACCGCCTTTTCTCCCAGGGGCGCTGTTCGTAGCTGATGATCCCGTTCGCTACGCCCCATCCCGCGAGGTGGAGCCCCAGGTCAGGAAGCTGAAATCGTCCTGGATAACGTGCACGTGCTCATGGGCGAAGACCGTGGACATTTCCGGGTGGGGAGCCTGGGGGCCGCCACGCAGCCAGATCACTCCGCCGACTTGCGACGCAATCCAGCTGGGCTCGGCCCATGGCTCCCGCGTGAAGAAGACGGGCGTACCGGCTGAGAAGCTCGTGCCGATGTGAAATCGGTGTTCTCCCGGAGCCTGAGATAGGCGGTGGCGAGTACCGTGGGTAGGTCGAGGCTTACGCGCGCGTGTACCGGGAGCGCGGACGCGGTGTCGCCCCACAGGTACAGCCGGGCCAAGCCGATCGGCAGGACGAGCCGCTCGAGCGCGCCCCGGCCGTCGGAGACGTTGTGCACCATTGAGGTACCCACTGCCGCAACTGGCGACCGACCAGCCCGGCGGCGTAGAACCGCTCGACGGCGATGCGCTTGCCGCCGTAGACAACGGCACCACCGAGCGCACCCTCGAGGAACGCCCTCCAGAACGAGCCGCCCTGCAGTTCCTGGATCAGGGCCGCAGTGAGCCCGCCGAGCGCGGCGTTGCCGCTCAGGAATGCTAGCTCACCGCCCCAATCGGGGGGGCTGACCACCCGATTGGGTGCTGAGGTATGCGGCGGATCGGGTTCCGATTGTCCCTCAGCGGACGGCGGGTAGACAAGGAGAACTAGCGAAAGCGCTGCGGCGGCCGAAGGCAGAGAGCTTTTGCTCACCGGACGCGCTCGCAGCCCGTCAACGTGCGAGCAACGGGTGAAGGGTCACTCAGTTATCATTGGGCCTCAGGACCTCGATTTCCAGCGCCTGCCGGTTGGTGCTGTCCGCGATCTCCGCGAACTCGATTTCGACCGCTCCCCTACAGGTAATGTCGGCGAGACCGGTTAGACCTTCGTACTCGGTGGCGGCGGGAGCGGCCTACGCTGCACCGTGGTCGCCAGTGCAGCGGTGGATCGGTGTGCTGATGGGCACCGTCGATGTGCCCGTCCCCGGGGCTCCGAAGGAGCCCCGGGGACGTGGCTGGTGTCGTCGTGCCCCTCAGTGACAGACTGGAAATCGAGCTCCATCCGCAGGATGCGGGAACGATCGACGTGGTCTTGGGCGAAGTGCCCGACGTGACGGTGGAGGCCTTCAATGGTCCGGCGACATTCGACTCTCAGGCTGAGCGACTCGTCATCGAAGGGGCTCAGGGATTGGATTATCGGATTATGATTCCCCGGGGTGCGGCCCTAGTCGAGGTGCTGGTTGGAGCGACATCGATATTTCGGCTCGAGTCCGATGAAGTGGTGACCATCGCACGGTCCGTCGTCGCCGGCCGGTACCAGATCGCGTTCCAGGACATAAGGTAAAGGGGTCGCCCCCCTCGCTGCCGGCAGCTTGTTCGGTCGTACTCCTCGTGCTACCGTTGCCGATCCATTTCAGAATCGAGTAAGCCGCTCAAGGAGTAGTGTCATGCGTCTCAAGCTTCCAGTTCTCGTCGTGACAATCATCCTCATCCATCCCCTGGTGACTGCGGCGCAGCAGAGTCCTGATGCGGCGACCGATATCTACGCGGAGCAGGTCCAGTCCGTCTTGAAGAACATGATCGGCGTGACGATCGACCGTCAGCTCAAAGTTGCTGATTTCGGGGGGGATGAAAATGTGGCGGTGGGAATCCTGCACCGAACCGACCAGCATGACACCGACGGGGCTCACAGAGGGCTCGTCCACGCCTACGTCACTGAGGTCTACGTCATGCTATCGGGGTGGGGAACTCTGTTGACGGGCGGCGAGCTCTTCAACCAGGGCGAGTTATCCGGGGGCAGCATAGCCATCGGACCCAGCTTCAATGCAGAGTCGAGGGGCGGGTTGGTGCGTGAGATCGAGGAAGGCGACATCGTTGTTATCCCCGCCGGCTTGATGCACGCTTGGACTTCGATTCCAGACCACGTCACGTACCTGAGCGTGCGGATCGATCCGGATCAGGTTCTGCCGACCGGCTATGTGAATCCAGAGATCGATTAACACCACGCTTCTATGAGGCAGTCAGCCCAAGCTCTTCGTAGAGATAAGCGAGTGCCCGGATTCCGAGTTCGATGTTTTCCTCAGGGAACCACTCGTTGGGGGCGTGCAGGTTTGCTCCGGGCAGGGAGAAACCCATCAGGAGTACAGGTGCATCGAGGATCCGCTCGAACTCGCCGACGATCGGGATGCTGCCGCCGCCGCCCGCTAAGACGGGAGCGCATCCGAAGGCCTTGAGGAGCGCGGACGTCGCCGCTTCTTTGAGATCGCCGTCGAGCTGCGCCCGCCAGGGCATCCCACCATGCAATTCCTCGACGGTCACCGTGACTCCGGGCGGAGTCACTGAGGCTACGTGTGCTCGGAAGAGCTCAGCCACCCGCCCGGGGTTCTGATTGGGAACCAGGCGAAAGCTCACCTTGGCCATGGCTTCGGCGGGCAGCACCGTCTTGGCGCCCTCGCCCGTGTAGCCTGAGAGGAGCCCGTTGACCCCACACGTAGGCCGGATCCAGAGTCGTTCGAGAACGGAGAAATCGAGTTCGCCGCCTTCTGGAGCAGCGCTCAGAGACCGCGCGAAGTCGTCCTCATCGAAGGGCAGATCGCGGATCGCGTTCCTGGTCTCCTGGTCCCAGTCCAGCACGTCGTCGTAGAAGCTGTCGACGGCGATGCGTCCTTGATCGTCATGCAGGGTGGCGAGCATCCGGCTGAGGGCCATCGCCGGATTCACCACCGGGCCGCCGAACTCGCCCGAGTGCAAGTCGCTTGAAGGGCCCACGACGCGGACCTCGAAGTATGCGAGTCCCCGGAGCGAAAAAAGGAGTGCGGGTAGCCCCGGAGCGAACATTCCCGTGTCGGAAATCACGACCTCGTCACAGGCGAGCCTTTCTCGATGGGCCTCGACGAACGGCACGAGATTCGGCGAACCGACCTCCTCTTCACCCTCGGCTAGGACGATCAGATTGATCGGGAGGGCTCCACCTTCCTTCAAGTGGGCCTCGGCAGCCTTGATGTGGAGGTAGAGTTGCCCTTTGTCGTCCGTTGAGCCCCGGGCGTAAAGGCGCCCTTCCCGGAACTCCGGCTCAAAGGGCGGCGAGTCCCAGAGTGCAAAGGGTTCCGCCGGCTGGACGTCATAGTGGCCGTATACCAAAACGGTAGGAGCGTCGGCACCGGCACCCCGCCACTCCCCCAGCACCACCGGATGGCCCGCGGTCTCGAGCACTTCGGCTTCGAGACCGGCGCCCTCCATTCGATCGCGGAGCCACTCGGCGGCTCGACGCGTGTCGGGATTGTGCTCAGACTTGGCGCTTACGGAAGGAATGCGAAGAAACTCCAGGATCTCGTCGGTGAAGCGACCAAGCTCCCTCCCGATGTAACCCTGGACGTCACTCATGTCGTTCAGATGAGACCGCGAATTCCCCAGCGGTAGATGAAGCTCATGACGCCCGCAAACGTGGCCGCGCCGGCCATGCCGCCGGCGCTCAACGCCAACGGCTCATTGAACTCGAAGATGCCCACTCCCAACATGCCGCCTATGACCGCGCCGAAAGCTCCGATCACCATGAGCACGGGTACGTGCCCCGGTGTCTCCTCCGGTCTCTTGATCAAGGT
>CAUZVZ010000120.1:0-8715 GCA_963583605.1 Gemmatimonadales bacterium UBA6960 | reverse complement strand
ACCAGAAAATGTGGTCCGTACCGTGACCGAGAACAGCCGCACACTCCGGTTTGACTCGCACGGCTTCGAGTCGGAGTAAACTCATGTGGGGTGGTGTCAGTTCCGCTCCGGACGGGACAAACTCCACCGAAATTGCTCGACCAGCTACCGGAGGTGTTCGATAAGATGCTATACGAGCAGAAGTGCGACCTCGTCTAACAGCACGTCTACGAGTCGTACTACGGGGCGGGGGAGAGCGTTTATGGGTCGGCAGCGGCGTAGGGTGAACAACTGAGCCGCATGAAGCCGAATAGTAGGGCCTGACTAGCTCCGTAGCCTCGGCGGCGTTGTCAGGCTGTCCAGCGTGTTTGATGACGGGCCGAGAGCTTCACCGAAGATGCCGAAGTCTTGCTAGCGCCATGCTAGCCGTGCTAGCACACCCAACAGTGTCTTGCGCGTCCTGAGTGCGGGTCTGAGTGGGGCAGGGCAGGATTAGCGAATGAAGATTACACAGTGCGTTTTCTGTGGGGTCAGCGGCGATAAGATCCTTTTGAGAACGATCATGCGTTCGCATTTTGGGATGCTTTCCCCGTTACTCCTCTTCATCTTCTGGTCGTACCGAAGCGGCACACTCCAGACTATTTCTCGATAACCCGTGATGAACTCGCAGCGTGTGGTAGCCTGCTCCGAGTAGCGGAGGCGATGGTGCGTGAACAGGATCCCACGGTAGAGGGCTTCAACGTGGGGTCAAACGCGGGCGTAGCTGCCGGGCAGACTGTCTTCCATTGCCCCCCCCTCAGTGGCGGCCACAGGACTGATTTCGAGTGCTACTTTCGATACCGGCTGACAGCGGTGGATTATCGCTTAGGGCCGCACTCGCTGGTACTTCCTGAGCGTTCGGCGATTGAGATGAGGTAAAGGGACGGGCTCTCCTCCGTAGATGTTACCCTCCCGATCCACCGCAACGAACTCTGCTCCGTTCCCTGGGATAATGTGAGGATTCGCCCAGGGGAACCGAATGAACTCCGTCACCCAACCCGTCTCGGCTTCGCCGATGCGAATCCCGATTTCCCACCCGGGGTTCTGTACGTTGTCCGACTCGGAGTCCGCCACGTAGATCCGTCCCTGGTCGTCAAAGGCGATTCCGCTCGGGCGCCCGAATTGGGTCCAAGTGGCGGCATGATTGCCCTGTTGGTCGAAAATCTGGATCCGGCTGTTGCCTCGATCTCCCACGAAAACCCGGCCGTCCATGTGGATGGCGATGGCGTGTATGGCATGGAACTGCCCGGGGGCGTAGCCAGTTTCTCCCCAAGACATGAGGAACTCGCCACGGCTGTTGTACTTCATCACTCGGTTGTTTCCGCTCTCGTTGTGGCCGTCCGCGATGAACACGTCGCCGTTGGGCGCGACCGCCACATCGCTCGGGGAAGTGAAGTGGTTAGGGCCATCTCCCTCTTCTCCGGGCGTGCCAAGTGTCATGAGCACTTCGCCTGTTGGGCTAAACTTGATGACGTGATGGCCACGATTGTCGCCCGCGGGAATGTTGTTTTCACTCACGGCGTCAGTCACCCAGACGTTGCCATCGGAGTCAACGTCAATTCCATGCGGCCAGATGAACATTCCGCTGCCGAAGGCCTCGACCAGGTTCCCGTCGGGGTCGAACTTAGAGACGGGAGGCAGGTCTGAATCAAGGCACTCTGTTCCGAACCGTTCAGGCCCGGCATCGCAGCGGATGACGGCCCAGATATGGCGTCCGTCGGGGTCGACCGTCGCCTTGCCGACTGCTCCCATATTCCTTCCACTCGGAAGCTTTGCCCACCCTTCGATGATCGAATATGGGTTCGCGGAGTTCTGCGCAGCGGTGTGCTGCGGTGCCAACAACAAGGACACAACGAGAAGCGCGGCTATGGACACAATTGGCTTGCGAACCGACATGGGGTCACCTCGACGAACTCAGAAAGGAGCTACCTCTGGTCACCGCTACCGTACGCGTCCGGGGTTAAGCGGGCAAGGAGTCGCTCTTGGGGACGAGTGGACCTCTTAATCAGTAGGTTCGGGGTTCGAGTACCTGGCGGGGCACTCGGTCAAAGTGAATACTCACAAGCATTTACGATAATGGTAAGTCCTGGGCGGACTGACCATTTTTGCGTCATAGTGTGCATATGTCCACTTGACGTGCCTCTAGGTGTGGCACCACTCCTGGGGGCACGTCAGGACGACGACGCCACGCTCGACATGCTGAAGCGGCTGGAGACTCGCGGGTTTCGGGAAGGGGGTTCGACAGTTCAATACGAGACGTTGTTGCGGTGGGTGTAGAGAAATAGATACTCATTTCCTAGTTCTCCTTGTCTGGCCGATGCCAGCAGTTGAAGGCACACCCACCCATACCCCCCAACGTCTGGCGCGGAGCTCTTTTGCCGTCGCGGCTTCCAAGACTTCGACCGTTTGCCGATCAGAGCACACCGGAAGGTCCGCGTACTCCGTCGTCATCTTCCGCTTGAAGTACCGCTTCACAAACCTGTTCGAGGTCATTCCGCCAGCCAGGTGGTCGGCAATTCGCTCGTCAATCGACTTGCCCGTGCTACCGACGTAGACCACTGGCTTGCCTGGCTCGTAGTCGGGGTTCGCGTCCCGAAAGTCCTTGGACTTCTCCCAGACCCGGTTCTGGAGTCGCAGCACGTAGACGCGGAGCTCAGCCATTAAGGCCGTGCCCACACTCACACCGCACGATGCGCCATTTCCCACTGTTCAAGTAATTTCTTCGACTCCGCCCACTGGGGCACCGTCTCACCCAGGGTCCTCTAGAAGGCAGAGGAGTGGTTCCGGTGCACTAGGTGCACCAATTCGTGGGCCACGACGTATTCCATCGCCATTCTTGGTGCCTGGCTCAGCCGCCAGTGAACCCTTACGACGCCGTCACGACCGCAGGATCCCCATCGGCTCCTCGCATCCGAGAGTCGGTAGCCCTTGGCCTCGACGCCTAGGTTTCCTGCATGGCGTCGGCCAAATCGATGCAGGTCCGCGTTCAGCGCGGGCACGCAGCCAGCCGTCGAACGCTGACCTGATAGCCTCCAGTTGCTCCACATCATCGAGGTCTGCGGGGACGACGACGTGGAACTTGCTACGGCAGTTGATCTCGACGTGGTCGATTCTCTACCCACGGCCGACCGTGTGGGTAGATTACAGGCGGAGCCGGATGGATCCCCGTAAAGAAACATCGTCCAACGTCCAACGTCCGTATTCCGTAGTGGAATTGTAGAGCAGAGTATCTTACTTCGTCGGGAACCGAAGCCCCTGTCAGGGAACCTAGGCTCCTCAACAAAATAAGGAGGTCGTCATGGAATCCATGTTGCTGGCCATTGTTTTCATCGTTGCGGGGGTGGCCGCCTGGGTGATCGGTCCGTCCGTAGCGGGCGAAGCCAACCGAAGCAAGGCCAAGCTCCTGAGTGTCGGCCTGATGCTCGGAGGTGTCGGCGTGGCCGGATTCAACACGGTGGTGATCGTCGATGTCGGCGAGGTAGGCGTGACGCATTTTATAGGCCAGGTCAACGCCGTGCCACTTGGTGAGGGCATACACGTCATCAACCCGCTCGCCTCGGTCGAGATCATGTCGATCCGCGAGCAGAGCTTTCCAGCGAGCGGCGGCGTCGAGCAGATCGAGGCACAGACCAGTGAGCAGATGAACGTCGCGCTGGAGGTGTCCCTGCTCTACCGGATCGATCCGGCACGGGCGCCCGACCTTTACTCACGCATCGGTTCCGAAGACCTGATCAAGCAGAGCATCGTCATGAACGCCGTCCGAAACGGCGTCCGGGACGCTGTCGCCACCAAGTCGATCAACGACATCTTTTCGCCGGACCGGGCCCAGGTCGCCGCCGACATGAGGCGGGCGATCCAGGCCAAGGCGGGCGACCGTATCGAGGTCGTGGAGGTCTTCCTGCGCGACGTCCAGGCGCCCGCCACCGTCCGCGAGGCGATCGACGAGAAGCTCCAACGGGAGCAGCAGGTGGCGGCCGAAAAATTCCAGACCGAGATCATCGAAGAGCAGGCGATCCAGGAGATCGCAGCGGCCAGGGGACTCGCCGAAGCCCAGGTCATCATCACGGCCGGCCTCACGCCCGAGTACCTGATGTTCCACTACATCGAGAAACTCGGCGAGCTTTCGGGCGGATCGGTGGTCTACGTGCCGACCGAGGGCGGCATCCCGCTCATGCGCAACATCGGAACCTGACCCATGCGACCACGGCGTTGAACCCATGCCGGCGACGATGTTGAGCGTGGGAGGATCACGGACACGCCCTTGAGTCTTGGATTCGCGTCCTCTATGGCGCGGAACGAGGTATTGAGAATCGTGCCGATGTCCACCGACTCTTTCCGCACGTCCTTCCAGAAGCAGCCCTCAGGAACGTCGAAGCGGTGCTCCTCCGGGTCGGCGGCGTCCAGCGCGGCGTCCCCGTATTCCGCGAGTCGCTGCTCGTACTCTTCCTCCCACACATCAGAGAGCCGCTTGTAAAACAGCAGCCCGAAGATGTAGTGCTTGAAGTCACCTGAATCGATGGAACCTCTGAGCAGGTCAGCGGCACCCCACAGGTGTCGCTCCAGTTCGGGAAGTGTCAGTTGGCTCATTTCTCTTGATCAGACCCCGACGCGTTAGCGAAGTGAGATGAGGAAACCATATCCAGAATCAGGATAACATCGACACTCGGAAAGAAAGCCGAAGCGGCAACCTCCTCCGTCAGGGGCACCTAATGATTCGGGAAGACTCCGGCGGACCGGACGCGCCTTTTGACGGCAAGGAGAATGTAATCGAGGAGATCTTCGAGAAGTTGAAGGCAGTCAATTCAGAGTTGATCGCCAGTGTAGGCTGAAAGCAGACGCCGCAGGATCTTCTGAAGTGCCTTACTCCTAGTCCAGACCCCTCCTGGACTTCCCTTCGCACTGTGTCCCGATTTGTGTCCCGTCGGGCGGCGAAAGGCGGCGGAGACACACGTCGGAGGCGTCGGAGGGTAGGGCGAAAATGGCTTAACTGGGCGAAGCTCTCCGGATAACAACCTCCTACGTCAATCCTCCGGAGGCAGAGGTCACAGGTTCGAATCCTGTCGGGCGTACTGGAGTAAAAAGATTCTCTGTAAGGCGTTACAGCCCTGAGAGGCCTCTGTCGTTAGGCGCTTATCAGCGCCCCAGTGACACTCACAGTGACAAGTGGGCCACTTTTTTGGCTCGCTCGTCGAGTTGCTCACGGTGTTGTTCTACTCTGAATTCCACCGTCTCGGAGCGGTGGCGGACATCGCCAAGGTGGCCGTACACGCGATCTACGAGCGAGCGTCCTCCGTGGCCCATCTCCCGCGACACCACCCACGGGGAGACCGGGGCACCACGGTCCAATGTCTGCAATCGGGTCGCGCAGTACGTGTGCCTGAATACCCGTGTCCGGATCTCGCCAGCTTCCCAACCGGCGGACCTGGCAATAGCGTCGAGTGCCTTCCGCAAGTCCCAGATCATCCCGCCACCTCGGTCGGACGGGAATAGGAGGCCCTCACCTCTGGGTGCCGTAGCGGAGAAGACGTAGGGCCGCAGGATCTCCTCCAACTGGGGCCATAGTGGCACCGTGCGGTGGCTGGTGCGCGTCTTCAGACTCCGTCGCTCATTCGGGCGGAACGTCACCGTCTTGCGGTCGAAGCTCACGTCCTTGACCTCAAGGCCCAGTACCTCCGCCTTTCGTCCTCCCGTCAGCAGGAAGGTTGCCACGAGCGGGTGGATGGCCCGCCGGGCGCAGTACGCTTTCACAGGCCGGTGGTGCCCCGCTGCGTCTAGGAAGAAGGCCGCCTCATGAACTTCAAGCCACGCCGCTTCGTGGTAGTCGGCTGGCGGTTTGTGAGGAGGGTTGCGACCGGGTTGTAGCCAGGGAGCACGCGCCCCTCGCTGGCGGCGCGTCTATAACAAGTTGCTAAGGGCGTTCAAATGTTTCCGGATACTGCCAACCCGACAGGGTGCCGCCCCGACCGTTCTCCGTCGTCTGGAGGTGGCCGACGAACGTTTGCACGTCGGATGTGCGGATGCTCGGTAGGGCGGCGCGGCCCCCTCAGAAGAACTCGACAGCCCGCCGAAGGTAGTGCTCACTGATTGCCAGATGGCCCTCCGTCACGCGGCCAGAACGCGCATTTTCTTCGAGGTGGTGGCCCGCATACTCCGGAGACCCCCTGTGGGTACGGGATGCCCCCAAGGCCGTTAGGCGGCAACACAGGGATCAGTTTTATTGGCTGCCGGCCATTTATCCTCTTTGTCCGGTAGGGCCTCACTCACGCGCAACGTACGGTAGTCGATGTACGCGGGTATCTCACCCCCCCGGTCCATGGCGATTCTTCCCAAGAATCACCTCACGTCGGAGGGGCGTTACTAGTTCTAGAGGGCACACATCAGTCTCTACGCACGCATACGCGAGAGCTATCACTGGGGAGGCCCCAGCAGTCCACTCCCCTCCCTGCTTCGGTCAAAGTTGCAATCTGGGCATCCCCCAAATACCACACAGAATACCACACATCATAAAGCTAACCCAACATCAGAAAGATGCCCAGGGAAGGCACCCAGCCACACCTGGCTATCAAGCACTGTTTTGCTCAGGGGATTTTACGATTTCAGATTGGCTAGGAGTCCCAGCCGACGCCTTGGGCGCTATCCACACACATCAGTTCGCTGGCGCGTCGATGCATTTCGGCCGCTCTCTCAGACTCGTGCATTCTGTCGAAGAGCATGCCCAAGGTGTGGTACGCGCGCCAGTTGTGTGGCTGCAGCTCGATGACCCTCTCCATGGCTGCGACCGCCTCAGCTACGCGACCGAGCCGGTTTAGGGCCTCGCCCAGGTAGAAGTGGGCAGCAGCGTGCCGAGGATCCTGTTTGCAGACCCCTCGGAGGACTTCCTCAGCGGCGGCATTGAGTCCCTTCCGGAACGCGAGCAGACCCTGCTCGGCGCGAACCTCCAGGCTCGTGGGATCGAGGCTCAGAGCCAGCTGCACCTCAGTGTCGGCGTCCTGCCCGTCTGGGCCGGATGCCGCCTCAGAATCGTCGTGTTCCCGTGACTCTTCTTGGACGGAGGAGATCCCCCCATCACCGGAGTCATCGACATCCTGAGGGTCCGGGAATTCCGCCAGATCCTTTACGAAGACGACAGGGATGCTCTTCTCCTCATTTGGCTTGGGGACTACCTCTCGAACGATTTCCTCCCACAGGTCCCCTTGGTCCGCCGGGTGTGTCACATCCTCCGTCTCACCCTTCGCCCTTCCTCCCCGCTTCGCAAAACCCCGATTCCCGGCGGTGTAGTTATTGCTCCACGCGGGTGATCTTTCCTTGAAGTCTTCGGCAACAAGCTGTTTGACGGTCAGGCGCCGCTTAGCTACCTGAATCCTCTCTCGTCTGGCCTTGTTGGGGTCAATCCCAAAGCGGTGCAACTCTGCTCTGATTTTTCTTGCCTCAGCTCTGGCTTGCTCAAGAGTCACGTCACCCCACTGGCCGATCCTGTAGAACTTCCTGTTCGTAGATGGTCCATATCCTAGATAGAAGACCTTGCCGGACCTCCCGGTGGCCTTGGGCGGATAGAGCTTGATATGGTGCCCTGACACATCGGGATCATTATGAATCTGATGCTTCGGGACGTTCCCTGAACGGGTGCGTTTAGAATCATCCCATTTCAGATTCACTATATTCGCTTCGGTCAAGGTTTCCATCTGGATATCCCCTTAGGGTACCACACATAATACCACACACCATGGGGCCAAAACAACATCAGAAAGATGCTCACAGGGTTGCCATAAACCAAACTAGATGTGGCTTATCACTCTAGGAGAATTCATGAGCGAAAAAGATGTAGAGAAAGTGAGGGTTCATGATGTAATCGTGGGGCTGATGTGTTTAAGCTCCGTACTTCTTGCCGATCAGGTTGGCCTCAGTTGGACCTATGTAGCCGTTGGAGTAGCTGTGCTTCAAATAGCGAGTCCATTCACAAAACTTTGTCCAGTTTATACAGTGCTCAATAAGGTTATGCCCGATACTGACTGAGCCAATTCAGAATGGGAAGTAGTGCGACCCAACCGGCTGCTGTTAAGTGCGTTGGCTTCCCGCCTAGGTTGCGGACCTGTGGGGGTCACTTCAAATCCCCTTCGCAGACATCCTCCGCTTAGGGGTCGAGGCGTTCAGCATTGACAGCACTATTGCTTAGCGGATTTCTTGGTATGATGCTTTTGGCACGCTTTGTCTTATGGGGTGGTTGATGATGGGGCTCTGCTACCCAGCGTGCTGTCCTTCTTGCAGCTAAGAGATTATTGAGGCGCATGGGCGGCGCACTTAGTGCCCTGTAAAAACGGTCGCGACTTGTCTACATCTGCTGACGAATGGAGTTCATTATCGTGCCGAAACGAGAAAACCCAATGATCAAGACAAGCTCTTCGAGCTTTGGGCTTGCCCTCACGGTCCTGATCTTCGGATTGTCGAGTCTGCCACTCGCTGCTCAACAACGAGAGGATTTTCAGCCGCGGAACGTCATTTCCGCCAATCCGATTGGGCTTCTGGCTAATGTCTTCAATGCGGAGTACGAGCGTGTTATCTCCCCGACCTCCACAATTGGTTTCGGGGGATCCACCAGCTCATTCGAAAACAGGACCGATATATACCCAGATGCGGGCCCTTTCCCGCTGCCTCCGCTCACAGGGGAAACAGACGCATCTGGCAATCCTATCCGCGATT
>CAUZVZ010000119.1:0-8828 GCA_963583605.1 Gemmatimonadales bacterium UBA6960 | reverse complement strand
AGCCTTTAGGTCGCGTGGGTGCGCTTGCAAAGTGGGTGCGCTTGCAAAGGCAGACCCGTTGTTCACCGCTTTACCAGTGAGGAAGCCATGTCTACACTAACCCGCAAGCTCCACAGCCACTCGAATGGGTTCGCCCTTATGCTTGGCATGCTGCTGCTGCTGGCGCCCACGCTCGGCTTCGGGCAGGAGCGCCAAAACCCGTATGGGGAATGGCGCTACCAGAGCGGAGACGCATGGGGCACTCGCTACTCGCCCGTCGATCAGATCACCAGCGTCAACTTCGCCGACCTCGAGGTCGCTTGGGAGTGGCGAGCCGACAACTTCGGTCCCGTGGTGGACCAACAGTTCAAGTCCACGCCGACGTACATCGACGGGCTCCTTTACACCGTGGCCGGCCAGCGCCGCACGGTGGCGGCCGTCGACCCGACAACCGGCGAGACGGTGTGGACCTACCGCGAACCGAACACTGAGCGGTGGGAGCGCTCAATGCGCCAGAACTACGGAAAAGGTGTTGCGTACGGAGAGGTCGACGGAAGAGGCGTGATATTCTACACGTCTCCCGCGTTCTTCCTCCACGCTTTGGATGCGAAGACGGGTGAGCACATCCAGGGCTTTGGCTCCCGAGTGGCGATCGAGGGCTTCCCCTCGACGGGCGTCGTGGACCTGCTCGTTCCTCTCATCGCGGATTGGGGTCCCTGGCTGGCTCACGACGGCGCGTACGATCCTGCGGCCGGCATTCCGAGAGAGTTGGGCTACATCACCTCCTCGTCGCCTCCGATCGTAGTGAACGGCGTTGTTGTGGTCGGCAACTCGGCTGAGCAAGGGTACCTCCAGACCCGCATCGAAAACGTCCCCGGCGACATCCTCGCCTTCGACGCCCGGAGCGGTGACTTCAAGTGGAAGTTCCATGTGATTCCACGTCCGGGAGAGTTTGGTCACGAGACGTGGCTCAACGACGCCTGGCAGTGGACGGGGGACGTCTCTTCGTGGGCGCCGATGTCCGCGGACGAAAATCTCGGGCTCGTCTACTTCCCCACGAATCCGCCGACGATCGACTATTACGGCGGGTTCCGTCCCGGGGACAACCTCTTCGGGACGAGTGTGGTCGCTCTCGACGTCCAGACGGGCGAACGTAAGTGGCATTTCCAGACGGTTCACAACGACCAGTGGAACTACGACTTGCCGAACGTTCCGATTCTCGTCGATCTCGAAGTGGACGGGCGGCCCATTCCTGCGCTGGTCCAGACGTCGAAGACCGGAATCATCTATGCGTTCAACCGCGAGACGGGGGACCCGATCTGGCCGATCGAAGAAGTGCCGGTATTCCAGACTGAGGTACCTGGAAACTGGACTTCGCCGACACAGCCGCTTCCGACAAGGCCGGAGCCATCTGAGCCCCTCGGCCTCGATGAAGACGACCTCATCGACTGGACGCCTGAGCTGCGCGCAGAGGCGATGGCGCTGATCCAGAACTATCGGATTGGCGGACCATTCATGCCCAGGCTGTTCACCGGCCATGACGCTGGCGTCATCGATAACATTCGGTGCGCCGGAGGCTTGAACATCACGAATCCCGCAACGTTGGATCCGACAACGGGAATTCTTTACGTGCCCTCGTCACGCCGTTGCGGCGGTGGCCTCATTCAGCCGGGCGCCGCCCAAGATGAGCCGGACAACCCAAGGACAACCGGCACGACCATCTCAGAGTGGGTAGCCGGCCCGGGTGGCGGCTTGCCCCGCGTCCAGGGGTTGCCGGTGTGGAAGCCGCCGTATAACAGGCTTTCCGCGTACGACATGAACACCGGCGAGCGGATCTACTGGATTCCAATCGGAGATACGCCTGAAGCCATAAGGAACAGCCCAGCCGCGCGGGGTGTGGACCTCTCGAGATCGGGTGGCGGTGGTAACTCCATCCAGATGGTGGCCGGTGACCTCCTGTACGCGACGGAGGGATCCAGTGGACCGCCAGTCCTCAACGCCTACAACAAGCTGACCGGGGAGCACGTAGGCGAGATCCTGCTGCCCTCCCCCGGGCAGTACGGCATGATGAGTTTCTTACACCATGATTTCCAGCACATCGTGGTTCAGGTCGGTCAGCCCGGACGCCTGGTTGCGCTGCGCCTGCCCGGAATGGAAACGGGCGCAGTGGCACACTAGTCGACAGCGTCAGGCGGATTGGCCAGACGTAAAAGAAAGCCCCAGACGGCAATGCCGTCTGGGGCTTTCTTTTCCATGATGTTTTAGAACATGGAGGAACACATGAAGAGGCTGCTTCTCACCCTAGCGTTCATCCCCGCCGTTCCGGTTCATGCTCAGGCCCAGAACGGTTGGGATGACCCGTATACTGGTCGATAACCTTGACTAAGCGGACATCGCCGAGGACTATCGCGCGAGGTTCGCCAAGGCGCGCGCGATGCCTGTTTGACGTGTTCGTCGCTTCCCACGACCCCTTCTAATAACCTACGAACCAAGCATGAGACGATGCAACGTCGTGAAGAGGGCGACCCTAACCCATTCCGCGATCATTCCGGTTTCCTGGCCTACGTCGACCGACAGGAACAGCGTTTCGAGGCGATGCTTCAGACCCAGTTGAGGGCCGCCCGGTGAGATTAGAACTTGGGCTGTCGGACCGTGACTATCGTTCACACTCAGATCGAAGCGAGGCAGAAATCATGTCGAAGGTACGTCGAGTCGGATCGTTGTCCGTAATGGCCGCACTTTCGCTTGCAACCCTGGCTGGGGGGCTAGTGGCCCAAAACAGCACCAATCCTTATCGAACGTGGGACGATCCTGGCGGAGGGGTCGACGGCTGGGTCAATCTCCCGGGTGGGAGGCGGATGGGTGCCGTCGGTGATGTGACGATTGACGTGGATGGTGTGCACGTCTGGGCTGTCGTGAGATGCGATGCGTTCGACCCGATCTCGGCGCCCGCCCGTTTCGGTAACGAGTGCCTAGATTCGGATCTGGACCCCATCCTCAAGTTCGACCACGAGGGCAACGTCGTGAACAGTTTCGGTGGAGGAATGTTTATCTGGCCCCACGGTATGGATGTCGACCCCGACGGAAACGTCTGGGTGACGGACGGGGTGGCGGCTGCGCGCACGCCCGAAGGGACGAGGGGCCATCAAGTCGTCAAGTTCAGTCCCGATGGCGAGGTCCTGATGACCCTTGGCACCCCCGGCGTTCCCGGCGGGGGCCGCACGCATCTGAACGCCCCGTCCGACGTGGTGGTCGCGGACGATGGATCCATTTTCGTCGCCGACGGCCACGCGAACGAAACGAACAACCGGGTGGTCAAGTACGCGCCGGACGGGCGATTCCTTATGGAGTGGGGACAAACCGGTTACGCGCCGGGAGAATTCCGGACACTGCACGCCATTGCCCTGGATAACCGCGGCCGCCTGTTCGTGGCCGACCGATCCAACAATCGGATTCAGATCTTCGACCAGCAAGGGAATTTCCTCGCTCAATGGACGCAGTTCGGACGCCCGAGCGGAATCACGTTCGACGAAAACGACCGAATTTACGTGGCCGACTCCGAATCGGACGATGTCCAGAACCCGGGTTGGGAGATGGGAATCCGGATCGGCGACGCCCTCACTGGTTGGGTGACGGAGTTCATCCTCGTCCCCTCGGGAGATCCGCGGAGCACGACGGGGAACGGAGCCGAGTTCGTCGCGGTGGACCACGACGGGAACATGTATGGCGGCGAGCCCCGCCCCCGAACTCTACGGAAATACGTCAGGGTCAGACCGTAGGGCGGCGCAGGCACCTGTCCTGGTCAACGGGATCGGCCGACCGTGCTCCCTTCGGCGAGTTCGACGATCTCCTCAGCGTCCTGCTGAAGGAGCAGCCGGTCCTGCACCAAGCGATTCGCGGCTTGGGCGACCGCATTCACGTAGGTCTCGTGAGTCGGATAACGCTCCTCGATCGACGGACGAGGGTCCGCCGATGCCTCGCGCTCCGCAGCGTTGGCTGCGAACGGAAAGTAGGATCCGGCCCCGCCGCATTGCGCTCCCTCGGCAAAACCTTCGCTGCGTAGATTCCAGCCTGTGTACGTGCCGATCGGGACCGATAGGTCCGGATGGCGAATCCCCGCGACCATGTTTCCGTCCCGGTCGACGCGGCCCGCCAGGACGACGTACCCGCCGCCCTGGAGCGGCGGGAACACGGTGTGATTGTTCCGCCGAAGCGGGTTGTGGCTTCCGGTAAAGGTCACGTCGGGAATGCTCGGGAAGCCGATCTGCGTCGGGAGCACAAGCGTTCCGAGGGCAACCGTCGGGAAACGACTCAGAGGTGGCTCGGTTCCGTGGGCGACCCATTCATATAGATCGACCGTGAGAGCACGGCGAATCTGGGCCAGAGGAAGAGGGCTGTTGAGATTTTGGCAGATGCCGGCGCTGGGCTCGGGCTCGGAGTGCACGCCGCGTCCGCCCCCGTGTCGCGTGCCCGCGATCAGGTATGCTCGCACGTTATCGGGCAGATCGACGTCTTCGCCCATCGGATCCGTGACGATGAGGGATGAGCGGGCTTGCCAGATCTCCGCTTCGCTATCGCTGTGGATGATCATCGGGCAGGTGTTCGAGGCCGAGCACCTCACCTGCAAGCCGTCCGCCCGGTCTCTGATCGGGTCGTACACGGTGCCATAGGTGAAGGGAAATTGATCCCCGGGGAAGAAGTGGTCCTCGTGCTGCTTCTGCCACCGTCCGGGTTGGCCGAATTGATAGTTGGTAAACGTCTTCCGCGAACCGGCGATACTGGGGTGCATGCCGTCGAAGACCATGCGACCGTCGACGTCCTCATTGAATCCCTGGTAGAGCATGTCCCTCAAGAATCGTCCGCTCTGAGAGCTCCCGAAGGAGATCGCGGTGCTCGGCAGGCCGACCGACATAAGCGGATTGGCGTTGTCCTGGCTGTCTGTTATCTCGTAGCGCAGAAAGGAGATCACATCGCGGGTGGCCGCAAAGCCCAATCCCATGACGATCGGGTCCTTCGCCAGATAGAGGAATTCGTAGATCGCCCCGCCGTCGAACCCGGAGGGTCGGTTGACACGAATTCTGCGGTCGTCCACAAAGCTCCAAGTGGAAGCTTCGAGCTGCACACGGGGAGCCCCCTGTCGGGCGCGCACGGTAAATGTGACCATCGCCGGCATGAGTACGGACGCGGGATAGGTCAGAGCGGCTTCCGAGACAGTTTCCTCGTCGTTGAAGATGAACTCTTCGACCGACGGGCCGACGATCGACGATCCGCTGGGGTTTTTCGCTATCGGCAGAAACGGCACGATGTTGGTGTCGGTCGCCATCAGGTCACCTTGCCATCCCACCGTTACGATGGCAAAGCCCATCTCGCGAAAAACGGCATCGCCCGCGCTGGCCCGGCCGCGGTTCGGAACGATGTGATAGATCGCCTTATTCCAGCGCCTCAGATCGATCGGTCGATAGATCTCCACGGTCGTGCTGTACTCGACGCGCACCCGAGCATTGAGGGGAGCCTTGTCGATATTTACGATCCCGCGATTTCGCGCGTCGTCAGGGTCGACCTCTCCGTATGCCACTCCGCGAAGACGCTCGTACTGCCCAGTGTCGCCGAAGCTTTCGCCACCAAACGCCGGGGATTCCACGACCTGGAAATCGATGCGGGTGATCTGCGCCGACACTCCGGTCGCAACGATGGTCCCGATGAACGTGACAGCGGCGAGCGCCGCTGCATGTAAGAAACGCATTTGGATATCCTTAATAAGTGGCCGACCGTGGCGCACAGGTGACCAGTTGTGGCGGAGAGGTATCGAAGAGTAAGCGTCTTACAAATCGGGACACAAGGATCGGAGCACTTCGACATCACCCGGCTGGACTCCAGCCGCGCCTTGCAACAAGTCCGCCTGAGCGAATTCGGCCCTCATAATACCGCCCGGCACAGCGTTGTGGCCGAGTCCCAAGGCATGGCCCAGCTCGTGGGCAGCCACGAGTACGAGGTCCTGCGGACCGTCGAACCGGTAGATCCTTATCTCCCTGGTGACCGAAGTAACCGCCCCGTCCTGTATATGTACGGCTTCCCGGTACGTCCCGGACTCGAGATTCCTCTCAGGAGACGCAGCTAGAAGGACGTCGGCTTCTCTCCGGTGCGCCTCTACCTCCTGGTCGAGTCGCTCGAATTCGTTTCTCAACTCTTGCCGTAACTCGTCAGCCTCTTGCCCCTGAGCGGTGAGTTCCGCGCGCTCCGCGTCGAGTAGGTCCCTCGATGTGACGAGCCTTGCTTGTACCTCCGCCGGGGCACCACCCTGCGCGTTCCATTGGCGGATGGTGTCATTCAGGCTCGTGACGCGGCGGTCGAGGCCCCTGAGGGCCCCCTCGTACTGACTTTGCGTCGCATCGTTGAGACGGCTCATCTCGTCGAGCCCGGCCCGCCGGGCCTCGAAGCTCGCCCTGGTTTCGTTGAGCTCCAGTTCGAGTCGGCGAAGCTCCTGACGGCCATCAGAGACAAGCCGAACGGAAAGCTCTTCGTCTTGCTCGTTCGAAAAGAGGCCGGTTCCCACAGCCTCCTCCCAAAGCAAAGCAGCTTGGGTCAACGCCGCCCTCGCCTCCGCGTGACTCAGGCCGAACGTCTCGTCGACTCTCGCGATCCGCCATGCGACCGGCACCGCGCACGGAATTGCAGACCCTCCCATTCGTTCCCGCAAGAAAGGCTCATCGTTCGAGGATGCAGAGACTGATGCGGGCTGCGAACCCTCCGCCCCAACGGCGCTCGAATCGGTATGGCCAGCATAGGAAATCCAGGCGAGAAAGCCGAAAACTGAGAGGATCGCCCCGACGGGCGCGAAGCGGTTCTTCATAGCCCCGAGTCTATTGGATTGGTCTACACCTTCACAAGGTCGACGCCGAAGGGGGGCGGAGGCCTTGTGGGCGTAGGATCCGCTTGATAATCTGAGGCACTGAGGGTATGGAAGATGATGGACTCTCTCGCCCGGTTCGTCACGCCGACAGGGAAACGATGGTGCCAACTGGACAAAGGGTGGCTTGGTGAGCCTACCGACCGGAGCGCGACCTCCCTACGAGACCGCCAACGAGGTGTTCAGGGCACAGTGGGGCAACACGATGGCCTGGTCGACGATGTTGGCCGTCGCCGTTCATGCTGCCGCGTTCGCTTTCTGGCCGAGTTGGGATGTCTCCGATTCGCTCCTCGATCCCGATCTTGAACTCCAGGGAACGGCATGGATGGTACTGTACGCGCCACCATCGAGCGGTGGTAATGGTGGCGTGGCCGTGGCCTCTCTGGCGCTTCTCGCAGAGTCGGATTCACTCCCGATCGAAGATGCGGACTCCAGAGCCATCGTCGGGGGCTCTGAACTCGCTCAGGCCCGCCGCTCAGCTGGGCTTAGAGAGCGTCTCGCCGGTCGGGACAGTCCTGCTCCGACGCTCGTCCAATTCAGTCCAGCGACCGGCCCACCGGGAGTGAGCGACGATCCGGGGGATACGCGCGAAGAGATGCCGACCGTCGAGGAAGCCCCGGCGGAAGACTTGGCACTCATGATTGAAGCCAGCCCGCTGGATCTTTCACGGCTGTCAGGCGTTCGCCCCCAAATCGTCTTACCAGGGACGTCGGCGTGGATTATGATTCGGAACCCCTCCGAAGTGGACCGGTTCATGAATGGGGTGGCTTACTCGGCGGACTCCGAAGCCGAAGGGCTTGTCGACGTGGCGGTGTGGATCGACGAATGGGGCTCAGTCGAGTGGGCGGAGATAAGCAGATCCAGTGGGCATCAGGAGATGGACGAGATCGCCCTCGCTCTGTTCAACGAGGTCGCCTCTTTCCGACCCGCCCGAGATCAAGGCGTGCGTGTATCGATGTCCGTGATTTTCTCCGTTCCATTCCCTTGGTAGGCTTGCGGCCAGCCCTCCACTTACTCGCCGCGGTCTTCATTTTCGGCGGGTGCGCCTCGGCGCCTGAGCCTGTTGGGCCGGTGGTGTCACCAACGGGAATCCTATACGAGCCCGGGACGCGGCCCGCCGCTACTCGGTTCTCGCAAACAGGAGCGCTCTATCTCACTCAGGGGCTCGTTGCCCGGGCGTTGGAACTCGCGAATCTCGGCATCGAGGCCGAACCCGAGAATCCAGTTCATTATATGCTGGCGGGTCTCGCACATATGCGGCTCCAGGAGTTCAGCCAAGCGGACGCGATGTTCACCGAGGCGCAGCAGATCTACCCCGCGTATGAACTCGATATCGAGCCGGAGCGTGAGGCGGCGTGGATCGAATTGTTCAACGTGGGAATCGCGGCTTACGCCGAGGAGGACGTCGAGCGTACGATCGAAGCTTGGGAGATGGCGGGAGTGATGTGGGACCTCCGTCCGGACGCGTCGCTGAATCTCGCGACCCTGTTCAACGGAGAGGGTCGTTGGGATGACGCGATCGAGGCCTATCGGAGGGTGGTCGCAGGTCTTGAGCGGCAGCCTGTCACACGACAACTCGACGAGGAAGAGCTTAACGAGCGGCAGGATTTGAAGATCCGCAGCGAACGAAGCCTCACCCAACTCCTCCTGTTCCGGGAGCGATTCGCCGAGGCTGAACCACTCCTTCGGTGCCACCTCGAGGCTGAACCGACGAGTATCCAGGTGCGAGGTGATCTTGCCGCGGCGCTCCATGGATTGGGCAACGACGCAGAGGCGTCGGCGATCTATACTGGGCTTCTCTCCGAAACCGGTCTAGCGGCCAGAGAGCTCTTCAACGTTGGCGTCGCTCTATACCGTGCCACCGACTTCATTGCGGCGGCTGAGGCCTTCCAGCAACTCACCCAGCTCCGGCCGAACTCCCGTGATGCGTGGTTCAACTACG
>CAUZVZ010000118.1:0-8918 GCA_963583605.1 Gemmatimonadales bacterium UBA6960 | reverse complement strand
CGGGCGCTGAGGCTGAGTTATCAGCATGCCGATCCGGCGACGATGAAGTCTGTCGTGGAAGCTGGGAGCTAGTTTTTTTGCGCTCCCACGAGATGCATTCGGGATGCAATCGGTTCTAGAGGGCCAGGAAAGCCGTGGTTCAATAGTTCCTAAAGCATTTATATAAAACGCTTTACACTAAAGCTGGCGAACGGACTCGAACCGTTAACCTGCTGCTTACAAGGCAGCTGCTCTACCAGTTGAGCTACGCCAGCGAATGTCGGGACCAAGGCCTCTGTACCCGAATCTAGCTACCCGAGTCCATCTGCCAGAGTCTAGCTACCCGGCCCCAGACCTCAAGGTCACCTGACCCGCTTCCAGCGCGTGCCACCCGCGGAATCCTCCAGCACGATGCCGCGCTCAGCCAACTCGTCCCGGATAGCATCCGCGCGGGCGAAGTCCCGGCCCGCCCGGGCGGCCTTGCGCTCGGCGATGAGCAACTCGATCTCGGTCGCGAAGTCATCATCCACTCCGAGGCCCGCACGCGCCACGCTGAGAAGCCCCATCACCTCGTCCATCGATGCGAGCGCCTTTCGCGACGCTTCGAGGTCGGACTCAGAGATGTCCGTAGCGGCATCCAACTCCCCATTCACGCGGTTCACGAAGACGAACAAGGCGGCGAGCGCCTCGGCTGAGTTGAGGTCGTCCTCGAGAGCCGCGCGAAACGCCTCGATAGCTTCATTGGCCAGACGAGCCAACGGCCCTTCGCTCGCTGCCTCCGCTGCGTCGACCGCATCCACGCGATCCTCCCCACCCGCCCCGACGGTCTCCTCCAACCGCGCCTCGAAGTCGAGGAGGCGCTGCACGGCCGCGGCGGAAGCCGCGAGACCGTCTCGCGTGAAGTTCAGCTCCCGCCGGTACTGGGCGCCGAGCAATTGATGACGGATGGCGGCAGGACTCAGCCCCTCTTCGAGCAGTTGGTGAACCGTAATGGTGTTGCCGAGCGACTTGGACATCTTCTCGCCCTCGACGACCAGATGCTTCACGTGGACCCAGTGGCGCACGAACGGCTTGCCGGTTACGCCCTCAGATTGGGCGATCTCATTCTCGTGATGGGGAAACACCAGGTCTTCGCCGCCCATATGGATGTCCAGCGTCTCCCCCAGCTCAGTGATGCTCATGACTGAGCACTCCAGATGCCAGCCGGGCCGTCCTCTTCCCCACGGAGAATCCCAAGCGGCGCCCACCGCCTCGTCCACAGGCTTGGCCGCCTTCCATAGGGCGAAGTCGCGGACATTTTCCTTCTCGTACTCGTCGTCCTGCACGCGCGCACCTAGACGGGTGGATTCGGGGTCCAGACCCTTGAGGCGGCCGTACGCGGGGAACGCCCCGATCGAGAAATAGACCGACCCGTCCTCCGCCGAATAGGCGAGTCCCTTCTCCTCCAGCCGCTCGACCCACGACACCATCTGGGGGACGTACCCAGTGGCCAAGGGATAGCTACGAGCCGGAAGAATCCCGAGGGCTCGCGCGTCCGCCAGAATGTCCTCGCTGAATGGCGCCGTATACTCCCGCACGTCCTTCCCTGCCTCGGCCGCACGATCGATGGTCTTGTCGTCCACGTCCGTGAAATTCATGACGAAGTCCACGTCGTAGCCGGCCCACTTCAGGTAACGGTGCAATAGATCGTAGGCCAGAAAGCTCCGGTAGTTGCCGATGTGTGCGTGGTCGTACACGGTGGGGCCGCAGGCGTAGAGCCGGACGCGGGGCGGATCGGCCGGCTCGAAATCCCTCACTGAGCGGGTCAACGTGTCGTAAAGTTTCAGGGCCATGTAGTCGCGAGCGTCAGCGTTGGTCAGGGTGGCGTGGGGCTGGCCGGGGTTGAGCGCCCCGCCAGTAGGGCCCGATACGATGACGTCAAAGCCGCGTCTGGGGAAGAACCCGAAGTTCAGCCACCCGCCAAACGCCATCCTCGTATACGAACGCCACGAATACGGTTCGCGTGACCATCTCAGACATCCCCCGGATCCTCGACTCCCAGAGGATTTCTGCAAATCCCCGTGGGGGCTCACCACCCACCTCGCTGGTCCGGGACACGCGCGCCGACTGGGCCTCACGGTTTTCCAGGTATTCCCGAATGGAGGTGCCAGCGCGCTGAGGAGAGAGAGCACTGAGAGGCCGCGCCTCCCATTGAATGCTCGCTCCACCCAGGGAAACACGACTCTGGAGCTGGGACACGTCACCGGCGGCCCACTGTGCTGCGAATCGGGCGGCGGCCTCTTCGAGGCTTTGTCCGAGGCCCTCGGTGGGCACACCGGCACTGACCACGAGGCCGACAATTCCTAGGGCCAGGGTGCGCGGGAGACGTGCGGGCAGCGCCCTCACAGCCGCACGCTCGTCACGATCGCAGCACTCATGCCGACAGAACCGCGCTTGGGCCGGCGGACTGTGCGCAAACCTGTCTCAGCGCCTCGACCGGGTCGAGCGCTTGGGTCACGGATCGCCCGACCACCAGGTAGTCGGCGCCTGATGCCACCGCCTGGGCCGGCGTCGAGACACGGGCCTGGTCGTGCGCATCGTCCCCGGCAAGGCGGATCCCGGGCGTGACCACCACCAGAGCGGATCCTACGGCCTCCTTGATCGAAGCCGCCTCCTGCACGGACGCTACCACGCCCCCGACGCCGGACTCCTGCGCGAGCCGCGCCAAGCGCACGACCTCATCCTCGATCAAGTCGACCTCACGGCCCCAAGAGTCCGCCACGTCGGAGGCTGTCAGCGACGTCAGCACGGTGACTCCCAGAAGCGTGAGATCGGTCCCCGCTGCCTCGGCAGCCGCCTCCATCATGGGACGTCCCCCCGTCGTATGGAGCGTCAAGAAATCGACGTCGAGATCGCGGGCACGAGCGACGGCCCGCGCCACCGTGCTGGGGATATCGTGCAGCTTGAGGTCGAGGAAGATGCGTTTGTCCCTCGTGGCGAGCGCTTCGACGACGGAGGGGCCCTCTCGGGTGAAGAGCTCGAGCCCCACCTTGTAGAAGTCGGTCTCGTCGCTGAGGGAATCCACCAGCCCCATGGCTTCGTCGAGGGTCGGAACGTCGAGCGCGATGATCACTTGAGCCATGTCAGGCTGGCCCTCCTGAAACGCTCACGGGGCGATCCGCTCCCTCGTATACTCCGATCAAGTCCTGAATGCTCTCGACTCCCATTTTGTCTCCGTACCGGGCGATGCCCTTTGCCACCCGCTGGGCCGTCCTCGGGTCGGCGAAGGTGGCCGTACCGACCTGAACCAGCGATGCGCCCGCCAAAAGATACTGGAGAGCGTCCCCGGCGTCCGTGATTCCACCGACTCCGACGAGAGGAAGCGACGTGCACGCCCGGGCCCGATGTACGGCGTGCACACCCACGGCGCGCAAGGCCGGTCCGGACAGACCGCCCGCGCCCGCGCAGAGGGCTGCGCTCCGCGTGGTGATGTCGATGACCAAGCCCGGCATCGTGTTCACGAGGGTAAGTCCGTCCGCGCCGGCGTCCTCCGCCGCCTCCGCAACCGGCCCGATGTCGGGGACGTTGGGGGCGAGTTTCACGAGGAGCGGGCGATCGGTCAGCCTGCGGGCCCCTTCGACAACACCTCTGAGCGCCTCAGGATCGAGGGCCAAGGGAAGCCCACTGAGACGAGCGTCGTTGGGGCAGGAAAGGTTGAGCTCGTACCCCAGAAAACCGCCGACCGACTCGAGCCCCTCGACGATGCGCCAGTACTCGTCCGGTATGTGGCCGGCCACGCTCACGAACACCTGGATGCCCGAGAGGTGCTCCCTCATCCAGGGGAGCTTCTCCGAGCACACGCGCTCCAAACCTGGGTTCGCCAGACCGACTGAGTTCAGCATCGCGTTTCCCACCTCCACGACGCGGGGTGCCGGATTACCCAGCCGAGACTCCAGCGTCACCGATTTCGTTACGATGCCGCCCACAGCCTCGAGGTCGAGGGCATCGCTGAGTTCCTCGCCGAATCCACAGGTTCCGGCGGCCAGAAGCACCGGGTTGTGAAAAGTCGCTCCGAACAGGGTCTGGCTCAGTCGCATCGTCATCTAGAAGGATGATCGGAAGGGGGGCGGGTCGCCGTCACTCTTCCGGCACGCCCGCGAGTTGCCGCCGGGCTGAAAGCTGCTCGTCGACGCGCTCCAGGAGCTGGTCGAGCGTATCCTGAAGCCGGGACTCCAAGTCCCCCAATTCAGGCCCAAAATCACCAGTAAGAGCATAGCGAACGTAGGCATCCTCGGGCAGTGCCTCGAGCCGGCGGTCGAGCCACTTTCGTTCGGCCGGATCCGACGTCAGTTCACCGGAAGCGAGGAGCGCCTTCCCGGACCACGGCGCGCCGGGCACGGCGGTCGCGTAAGCCCTAAAGAGTGCCGCCGAAAGCCGTGCGGCCGCCAAGACATCTCGGGAGATCTCTGCAGCGGCGATCAGCGCGACAGGTTCCTCCTCAAGCCCATACTCGGTGAGAAGCTCCACTCGTCCGATCACGTTCAATATGGCTTGAGCATCTTCGGAGGTCACCGCTGGAAAAAGCACAGTTCCAAGCTGCGCGAGCTGTTCCACGGTCTCCGTCTCGGCAAGGCTCCACTTCGCCAGCGTAACTCTGGCGCTCGAGGCACGCTCCCCCACGCCCGACCCAACCGAACGTGCGTCTTTCGTCGCGCGAACCTTATCGCCTGCCTCGTAGGCGAGCCAGGCGCGAGTCATCAACAGACGGTCCCGCGCATCTCGGGACCACGGCGCGCCTTCGGCATTGTCCAAAAGGATAACTGCGCTTCCCGGGCCCCATCGGTCCTCGAACCGCCGGACCAGAGAACTGATGGAGTCGCTGTACACTTGGGCCCGGCTCGTGACGATCAGCGCCTGGATTCCTTGATGGATGCGAGTCAGATCCGGCAGCGCAAATCCCCAAGCGACTCGCTCGAGGCCGGCCGGCACGACCTGGCCGCTATGTGCTTCTCCCGCCCGGTCCAGATCCCGCCACCCCTGCTCCACCATCCCCCGCTGGGAAAAGGCGCGTGCCCGCCAGAGATGGCCCTCCGCTCGGTAGGTCGGGTCGTCGATTTCGTCGAGCGCACCGTCGAGAAGAGCAAGGCCCCGGACCGTCTCTCCGACGGCCACTGCAAGGGCACCGCGGTAGAGGGCGGCCTGCCCCCTCACGTCGGAGTCGGTACTGATTTCGAGCACCCGTTCCAGCGCCTGGTTCGCATCCGGGATCGCTCCCAATCGAAGCTGGGACTTGGCGACGAGGAGCAGGGCATCATCGGCCCATCGGCCGTCCTCGTCGGCCTGGTACCCCTTGGTGGCCCTGGCGACGACCTCGTTGTAACGGGCCCGTCCTGCGGAGTCCTGGCCAGCCAAGCGCAAATTCTCAGCCTCTTGGTACAAGCCCTCCGCGTTATGGAGTGTGTTGTTGAAGATGCAACCCGCCAAGAACCCCGAACCCACCACCGCAAGGGCGACGACGTGTCTCGGGCGGCGAGTTCTCACCGTGGAAGGCCCTGAAGCGCCGCCCCCTGCCCTGGGGGGTACCGTTCGAAGAAATCCCGGACTCCCTGTGCGAGGGCCGCGGCGACCCCACGCTGGAACTCTCCTCGGGAAAGAACGCGTTCCTCTTCGCGGTTGGTGATGAATCCGACCTCCACCAAGACCGCCGGCATCAGAGCGTTGGTGATCACCGCGAACGGTCCCTGCTTGACGCCGCGGTTGGGGCCCGGGTGGACTTCCTCAAGCTCTGCCTGAATCCCTTCCGCCAGAAGCGAGGACCAATGCTGGTGGTCGAGCGTCCGGAGTTCCCGCATGATGAAAGTCATATCCAAATCCTCCACGTCACTCCCGCCCAGCTCGGCCTCCTGCTGGAGGGGGGCATTCTCCATCGCCGCCACCCGTCGCTCGTCCTCCGTGCGGGCCTCGGACAGAAAGTATGTCTCGAAGCCGCGAATCGCCGGGCTCGACGGGGAAGAGTTCACGTGAATGGATATGAACACGCCGGGTCGATCACCCTTCAACATTGTGGCCTGCGGACCCCGCTCCCAGAGCGGCACGAGCACGTCCCGGTCGCGCGTCAGATACACCTCGAGGTCCTCGTCGCTCCTGAGTTCCCGCTCCAGGTAGCGCCCGATGGCTAGTGCGATGTCCTTTTCGCGGCGGCCACCACCGCCGATGGTGCCGGGGTCTCTACCGCCGTGGCCCGGATCGATCACGACCACGCGTTTTTCAAGGTCCTGTGCCTCTTCCAAATCCTGCTGCAGCGTAGGTGCAGACGGGTTGTCCGTCGAGACCGGTTCGTCTGTGGCAGGGTCGTTACCAGAGCGGTCGACGTTCGCGATTCTTCCGCCCGCGGTTTCCACTGGAGAACCATCGGCACTTGCTCGCGGCCACAGGGACGGGTCGAGGACCTGGAGCGCCCCGTCGCCAGCCGAGAAGGCATAAGCCTCACTCGCACGGGCCGGAAGGAAGTCCACCACGAACTGGAGCGGAATCTGAACGGAGCCGTCCCCCGAAAAAGGTGCGCTCACCAGTTGGAGCAGGTCCTGGTCCCAGTAGAAGAGAGGGCTATCCAACGAAAATTCCACCAAAGGTCCGTCGGAACCGAGTCGGGCGCGGAGCCGGGGCGCATCCACCTCGACCGCCCAACCCAGCCTACGCAGAGCCTCATGGGGCACGGTCGCATATCCGCGCGAGCGGCTGACGCTCAACGATAGAGATGAGTCATCCGGGCCGTGCACAACGAGAGCATCGCCCCTCTGAGCCGAAGCCGGGGTCGGCCCGCCGAGCGTCATCGCCAACGACGCCAAGATGCCGAGAACGCTCAGCAACCCAGATCCGCGACTCGCACGGAAGAAACCAGTGACGAACGAGGACGTGGCAACACGGATCATCGGTGCTTGCTCATGGCTCGTTTGGCCTCCCTGTCCTGAGTCTGCTTCTTCAGCTTTTCGCGCTTGTCGTACAGACGTCGTCCCCTCGCCACCCCAAGAAGCACCTTCACGTTCCCTTTCCGGAAATAGATCTCGAGAGGGATGAGGGTGAGTCCCTTCTCCTCTGTCTTACTCAACAAACGGCGAATCTCCTCGCGGTGCATGAGCAGTTTGCGCACACGATCAGGCTCCTCGTTGGCCCGATTCGCCTGTTCGTAGGGTGAAATGTGGAGGTTGTAGAGCCAGATTTCTCCCCCCACGACGCGGGCGAAGGCATCACGGAAGGCCAACTGACCGGCTCGAAGCGACTTCACCTCAGGTCCCTTGAGCACGATCCCGGCCTCATGGGTATCCAAAATCTCGTATTCGTGCTGAGCTTTTCGATTCCGCGCCACCAACTTGCGGCCGGTTTCGCCGCCACCATTCTGGTCGCTCAACAGTCCTCCAACATCACGCCGAGGCCCCGAAGGCAGTTCGAATCTGCACCTTGCGCGCTTTTCGCATGGTGTAAACCTGGGCGACTTCGCCGCTGAGGACAAACACTACCGACACGTAATAGATCCAGAACAAGAGCACGACTACAGTGGCGAGATTTCCGTAGGCGGAGCCGAAGTCGGCTACGGACGTCACATACCAGCCGAAGCCCCACTTCATCAACTCGTACGCGACGGTCATGCCGTTCGCCAAGTGATTCGCCGGGCGGGGACGTACCAATAGACGAGTGCGAACAGCGCCCAAGTCGACATGAACGCGAGCAGAGTGGCCAGTGCCCGCTCAGTCGATCCGAAAGGGCCCTCCGGGATACCCAGAAACTCAGTGCCCCATCCACCGACGGACTGGAGGACGACCGTGATGACCACGTTTGAGAGCAGCAAGACGCCCCCGAGCACGACCACCTGTAGATCGGAGATCTCGCGTAGGGCAATTCGGAGCGTGCCCACGAGTCTGGTGGAGAGCCAAAGAAACAGGGAGAATCCCACGATCGAGTACCCGGCGCGGCTGAGCACCAACCCGTTGATCCTCGACTCGATCTCGGCGAGGAGATCGATTTCACCGCCCATCGCCGGAATGTGGTTCTGCGGCACGCCAACCATGGCTTCGGAGGGATCGCCGAACCGGGCAGCAAGCACGTAACCCCACAGCCCGACCGCCAAGAGAACAAGGGGTACGATGGCGACTAGGAGGTTGTAACTGACCGCCCCCGCCATGAAGAAGATGTTGTCCTCGAGCGACTTCTGGTAGACGCGCGACCAGAACTCCCTGAGGCGAGCACGACGTGAACTGAGAGGGGATGCTACGGGGCCGGCGCTCACGAGCGACCCGACTCAATCACTATTCTCCGACGTCCTCCTCCGGGGAGGGCGTCTCGCCCACGGCCGCTTCCCTCGCCGCAGAGATCCCCGCCTTCGCAGCGGATTTGGAACGCTCGAGCTTGGCCTCGAGATCCGTACGGGCCTCCTCAGCCGCCACACGTCCCGACTCTACCGCGTCGCGCACCAACTCGACGCGAGACTCCACGCCCTCCCTGACGTTCTCCAACCGATCTTCGAGCGTGAGTTGGGCCTCGCGCATGCGTTCCTCAGCGGCGGCGCGGAGCTTCTGGGCACGGGCCCGTATCTCCTCCTGTGTCTCCTCTCCGGATTGTGGAGCGAAGAGCAGAGCCAGCCCAGCCCCGACCAACGCGCCGAGGCAGAACGACCCGAAACTCCCGCCACTATCCCGCTCGACGAGGATGTAAGGGAGGTCGTCTTGGTTACGCATGTTATGCACTCCTTCCACGGCGTCTGGAAGCGGGCCAACGCACCCGCAACCACTTTAAACATACCGCCGAGCAGAGTCGGATCACAGGGACAGAGTAGCTACCCCTTTCTGAGCCGCCAGCGGACGTCCGGATCCCAACCTTTCGGTGGATCATACCCCTCCCGACCCATCAACCCATAAGTGAGTTGCTTACCCAGTTCGACACCCGGTTGATCGAGCGGGTTCACG
>CAUZVZ010000117.1:0-9014 GCA_963583605.1 Gemmatimonadales bacterium UBA6960 | reverse complement strand
GGGCCACTAGGTCTAGCGTTTCCCATACCGTCGTCGTCGAGGGCGATTCTTACTCTCAGCGCTTCCGTTGCGAGATTTTGCGGTCGATCTCTTGGCGTTGCGAGATTTTGCGGTCGATCTCTTGGCGTTCTCAGATGGCGGCGCACCAGGGCCGACATCGTAGGCGAAACCCTCCAGACGAATTCTTGGAATGGTTAATCCCAAGGCCCGCTCGATACCTCCCAGGTCGCGCTCGCTCTCTGGCATGACTAGGGTCAGTGCTTCACCCGTGGCCTCGGCCCGGGCCGTACGCCCGACTCGATGGATATAGTCCTCCGGAGCTGCAGGCACATCGAAGTTTACCACGTGCCCAAGAGCCTCGATGTCGATGCCGCGTGCAGCGATGTCGGTGGCCACGAGAACTCGGAATTTCCCAGACTTGAAGCCGGCCAAGGCTTTGGTTCGCTGTGGCTGGGAGCGGTTGCCGTGGATCCGCTCAGAGTAAATGCCGTTGTGGTTCAACATCCTGGTCAAGCGGTTCGCTCTGTGCTTGGTGCGGGTGAAGACCAGTGCATCGTTGATGTGTCCACGCCTTAAAAGCTCCACGAGTAGAGCGCCTCTCTGTTTGGCGGGCACCGGGTACGCAGCGTGGGATACACCTTCAGCCGGAGCGGCTTTCCGCTGTAGTGTGATCCTTACAGGTTTCTTGAGGATTTCTTTGGTCAATCTCTCGATCGGAGCCGGCATGGTGGCACTGAAAAAGAAAATCTGCTTCGGCTTGGGCACGTGCTTGAGAACGCGCCGGATGTCCGGCAAGAAGCCCATATCCAGCATCCGATCGGCCTCGTCTAGTACCAGATATTCCAATCCAGACAGAGCCGCATAGTGGTACTGAAAATGATCAAGAAGTCGCCCTGGAGTGGCGATGATGACGTCCGTACCTCTCTGAAATGCGGTCTTCTGAGGGCCCATAGCTACACCACCGTGCACCACAACTGACTTGAGCCCAGTGAACTGGGCTAACGCATTGAGATCGTCGCGGATCTGGCAGGCGAGCTCTCGAGTAGGGGCCAGGACTAAAGCGCGGGTTGTTCCACGTGGTTGGTCCACCAATTGGTGAAGTATGGGCAAAAGGAAAGCTGCGGTCTTGCCGCTGCCCGTGACGGCACAAGCAAGGAGGTCCCGGCCTTCGAGGGCAGGAGGAATCGCTTTCGATTGAATTGGGGATGGATGCTGAAAGCCCAGTTTGTCGACGCCTCTAATAAGGGCCGGGTGCAACTTGAGTGTAGAAAAAGACAAAGGTTTTCCGATGTAAAGGCGCTCAGCAGGCTGGCTGGATTATCCAGGTCGATAGGCTGGCGCAGATTTTCAAGCGAGGAATGATCTATTGATTATCACTCAGATGTTCGAGGTTCTCCGTGGGATCGGTTCAGCACACCGGATGCATGAAAGGTGCGCTAGACGAAAGGTGAGAGCTGCGGCCGGACGCGCAAAACAGTATTGGTATATGTACTAGATGGTGCTGTTACTGAAGAGGGTGCTACTGGGAGTCGACGTTTCCAGAATCTAGTTGAAGATGAAGTCTGGTTTTTTGAGTAAGGCGAGCAGGGCAAACAATAGCCCATAGCTGAAGACTACCGTTGTAAGAACGTCGCCCGTAATTGCATCGCTTAACCCGACTGTAAAATCGTTAGCGATTTCGTTTATCTGAGAGAACAAGAGACTCAAGGTTCCTATGCCCAAGAAAAGAATGAGGCATAATTTTCTTTTAAACTTCTTAGATTCTTGCTCTTGGTGTATCAAAATCAGTATATGAGAACGAAATAAATCTTTATCTCTTTGAGAGTAAAACATCCCCTTTTCTTTCTCTATGACAGCCTCTAATCGGTTCATCTTAATTTCTCCAACGCCCGACTTATCTTTGATTTTACGGTGCCCGATTTCAAACCCACAACCTCCGCTATTTCGTCGATCTGGTACTCGTAGACATAACGCAGTGTGAATATGGTTCTTTCATTTTCAGCGAGAGGTTTAATGAGTTCAAAGAATCCTGTATTACCTCCGAGATCAGGACTCCAAGGCAATTCGAAATTAAAAAATCCCTCACGCAAAACATGGGCCTCGGCTAGATGATCTAGCCGCCCTATCTAGACTCTGCTACGCCTGAAGCAAGCCTTACCAACTGGTTTCTTGGATACAAATACTGTGGGCGGGACCCGGGAAACCCCATTACTAGTGGCTCTGAACATCCTTGATGTACCGCCCGTTGCTGAAATCAGTGAAGTAGCGCTCCACTAGGGGATGTTGAATGGGGAGGCCACTGTGATCTGGTTCTAGATTTTGTTCAGCTACATACGTTTGATGTTGGGCTCCGTGTGGCAGTACCTGATACCAAGGACGGTGCTTGGGTGGTCTCGAACGGGCCACGACTTCGTACCATTCCTCAGTTCCCTGAAAGTGCGTATCGACATCGACGATTACACCTCGGTAGTCGAACAGTTTGTGTTGCACCACGTCACCGACTGAAAAGCGTGCACTCGGCATCCTGATCATTATTCGGTTGGTTTAATTAGGGGATTTTGCGATTCACGAGATTTACACTTCGTCCCTATATAACGACAGTGGTGGGGCAGAGCCCACTCATTTACACGCGATGGCATGGATGGAGGCGAGTGATATATACCTTCTCTAAACAAGCGCAGGGGCTCGTCCTGAGTTGTGGGCCTGAGTGGGGCGGGGGCAGAAAGAGCATCACAGGTTGTCCATAACCCGCCTCAATCTTGTGCGGACGTCTGCGGCTAGCTCGAAGATATCCTCACGGCCAGTGATCTCCAGTTGCTTCTCGGGATCGAGCATTGACACGACGGTTTCACCATCGTGCCCCCCCCGGTAGACTACTACGTTGCAGGGAAGCAGTAGCCCGATGTCGATCTCCTCCATGAGTGCTTGGTGAGCTATGGCGGGATCGCACGCTCCGAGAATTCGGTAGGGCGGAAAGTCTACTTCGAGCTTCTTTTTCAGTGTTGCTGAGACGTCGATCTCCGTAAGCACACCGAACCCTTCGGACGCGAGCGCTTCACGGACGTGCCCCTCGACCTCAGCTAGCGAACCGGAGACGACCTTCTTGAAGCCGTACGCGAAGTCAGTCATTGTGCACGAATCCTTGGCAAGAGATTTGGCTTGGGACTCCTATGCCCTCAAAAATTTTCTACAAATCCTACCTAAATTTTACTCCCATCCTATTTGTTTAAAGAAGTGATGAGGGTTCCAGACTTTTGTTAAATGCTTGATTTTGTCTTCAGAAAATTCCAATGCATAGACATAGTCAATCGTCCCATTTAGACCTGTAGGACCTATAGGCCCACCTTCGCCTGTGTGTGTTCCCGAAAATACAGCAAAGAATGAGACATGTTTGTTCTTTTCATCAACTGTAAGCGATTTAATTTCATAATTAGAATCAGGCAAAATACTGCAAACTCCTTGCATCCAATCGGCATAAGCTTCAATAGTCCTTACCTCCAATAAGGGCTCTGCATGGGAAGAAAAAGATGCATTTTCTAGACAATAATCTTTACAAACATCCCAACCTTTACCGGTTTCGCAAGCTTCAAAAAAACTGCTGGCTATTCCTTTCATATCAGACATATTTTCCTCCCGATGAATTTCTTGGTGTCTTCTGTCATCTGTCCCATACCTCTTGGGACGTGATACCCTAAAACCTCGCTAGATGTACATCTCTGTTCTTTCCGCTGTTACACCTGACTGCCTGTTAGGCGTGGCAATCCGTCTCGTTAGATGCTATCAGCCCGGCTCAGGTGATTGAAGAAGATCAAAAGGGCTGCTGCTTCCTCATTAAACCTGAGCCGACCAACGAACCAGTTCAGTGTCACCCAGCCACACCTAGCTATCCAGCACGGTTTCACTCGTCCTGAGTTGCGGGTCTGAGTGGGGCAGGGCACCATGGAGGCATGAAGAGAACCTTGCTATTCGTGCTCGCTCTAGCAGTCATCCCCGTGGACATGACTCTTGGGGAGCGGCTTTGACGGGGGCGTTAGCCGCGCCGGGTTTCGGGTTCGTGCGTTGGATTCAATGAGCATCCCCCACCGTGCGCGGTGCGTGGACCTCATACGCCAGGTCATCGGAGTTGTCACGTTCATCGTTGTGATTGTGGTCAACGGTATGGCGGGGGCAGGGGCGATAAGTGGGGATTCTATCGGTGTGATCGCCAATCGGTATCCATCTTACTTCCTACCAGCGGACTACGTCTTCGGCATATGGAGCCTGATTTACCTGATGCTGTTTTGGTTCACTTTGTATCAGGCCCTGCCGTCTAATCGGGCTCGTCCGTCTTTGCAGAGGGTGGGGTGGTGGTGGGCCCTCAACGGCACACTCAACATCGCGTGGGTGACGTTGTTTTCGTTCGGAGCGTTCGGTTTGTCTTTGCTCCTGATGTTCATGCTCCTGGGAACGCTCGTAGTGATCTACCGTCGCACCGGATCTGAGAATCAATTGACTCTCGGAGAGCGATTCGGTGTGTCTTATCCCTTCGGACTCTATCTCTCTTGGATCTGCATCGCGTTCATCGCGAACGCCTTCCAGTATATCATCTACAAGGAGTGGACATATCTCAGCCTCAATCAACCGATTTGGTCGGCGATCATGATTGTTGCGGCGACATCTCTCGGGGGTGTAGTAGTGCGATTCCGAGGGTTATGGATCTTCCCGCTTGTGGCGGCGTGGGCTGTGGTAGGCATCGGGGTGCGGTATCCTGAGATTCCAGTAATTTCTTTGACGGCCTGGGTGATGGCCGGGGTTGGGCTGGTCGCTGCGCCACTGATACTGCAGTTCTGGGCGAGGCGCATCCCCCCAGCGGCAACTAGCCCCTAGTCCCTCCGGCCTAGAAGACGGCAACTAGCCCCCCCCCAGTGCCCGGGCACCCCCCTTTTTCGGCCGCCCGTGTCGCTATCCTCCCAAAGGACAGCGGATCCCCAGGGGAGTCGAAGGCTACGTGAACCTCCCCTCGACCTGAGCCCATTGGGACTTCACTTCTCGTCACCTCAGTAGCTTCCAGCATTCATGGCAGAGTGGCTTGCCGTTTAGCGTTAGCGGCTCCGGGCAAGGCTCATCACAGATCGGACAGCGATCCCCGCGCGGCTCCTGGGGCGTGCTGCTGGAACGACATGTAGACGGTTGCGCCTCCGGGCCTCTCGTAAAGCCGGATGCCGACTCCGCTGCTTGCTCTACGGGTAAGATCCAAAGAGCTTTAGCGCTTCTCGCCCAGGCTACCACCTCAACTCCTACCCCGAATAGATCCTCGACTAGTGCGATCACGGTCAACATCCGTTCTTCTGGCGATCGCCGGCATCATCGCTTTCGGCACTCCTGCCCTCCGCGCACAGAACGTCGTGGAAGAGGGAACGGGTGTGACCACGGTCGACGCTGAGGGGAACTACGACCACGCATTGGCGGCACACGCCAATGCGATCCGTTTGAGCGGTTCGATCTCGATCGACGGGGTTCTGGATGAGCTCGCTTGGTCCCGGGCCTCACCCATCACGGATTTCATTCAGACCCTACCGGTTGAAGGTTCCTCAGTGTCGGAACGGACTGAAGTACGCCTCGCCTTTGACGACGACGCCATCTATGTAGGGGCTGTCCTGGAGGACCGAAGCCCCGTCACGACTCGACTTGCCCGTAGGGATGCCGGCCTCGACGACTCCGACCTATTCCTCCTTCTCCTCGACAGCTACCACGATCACGAGACGGCCTACCGATTCTGGACCAATCCCTCGGGTGTGATGGGCGACGCGATCGTTACCGGGAATAGTGCCGGGAGCGGTGACTCCTCCTGGGATCCCGTCTGGGATTTGGCGACCGAGGTCACCGAGTCGGGCTGGACGGTCGAGATGCGGATCCCGTTCAGCCAACTACGTTTTGGTCCTGAGGAGCAGCAGGTATGGGGGATCCAGATCGAGCGAAATATCAATCGAACTGCGGAGAACGCGACTTTCCCCTTCACCCCCCTCCTGGAGCGCGCCGGTGTCTCTCGCTTCGCGCATCTTGATGGGATAGAAGGCATTGAGCCCGGTCGGAGGCTTGAGCTCCTACCCTACGTGGTGGCCCGAGGCGAGTACCTGCAGCTGGAGGACCCTTCAGGTGTGGACTTCGTGAATCCTTACCGGAGTGGATCGGATCTCTTCGGGAGTGCAGGGCTGGACCTCAAGTACCGGATTAGTTCGAACGTTACGCTCGATGCCGCGGTCAATCCGGACTTCGGCCAGGTGGAGCTAGACCCGTCGGTGATTAACCTGACTGCCTTCGAGACGAGGTATAGCGAGCGGAGGCCGTTCTTTGTCGAGGGAGCGGACATTTTCACCTTTGGTGAAGCGGGCCCGATGGGAAGCGTCGGAAGAGGCCCGGAGCTCGTGTACTCCCGTCGGATTGGGAGGCCACCGAGAGGCGTCCTTCCATCTGAGGCCGTCTTCTCCGACACACCGACTGCCACCACGATCGCGGGGGCCGTGAAGGTGACCGGGAGGGTCGCGGATGGTTGGTCCCTTGGGATCCTGGAGGCTGTCACGGGCAGAGAGGTCGCGTCCTACACCGACGGAGACCGGGCAGGACACCAGGTGACAGTCGAACCAGCTGCGAATTATTTCGTCGGCCGGTTGCGACGTCAGATCCGGGGGGGACAGACCCGGTTTGGAATGATCACCTCGGCGGTAAACCGCGACATGTCGGGCACTATCTCAGCCGACAGGCTACACAACTCAGCGTATTCCGCTGGAATCGATTTCGCTCACGAATCGCAGGATCGGGTCTGGCTCTTCACCAGTCTCTTGTCCGGAAGCTATGTGGCAGGTGAAGTGGATGCGATCACCCGCACCCAGGAGTCCTCCACCCGGTACTACCAGAGACCGGACGCGGATCACGTCGAGGTCGATCCGGCGGCGACGTCGCTGAGCGGTTTCTATGCGATGGCCTATGCTGGGAAACAGGCGGGAAATTTCACGATGCGGAACGGGATTGCCTTCGTCAGCCCTGGGTACGAGGTCAACGACCTCGGGTTTCATTCCGACGCAGACCGCGTGCTGCTCGACACCCACTATCAGTACACTCAGCCGGAGCCCGGTCCGTTCCTGAGGTCATGGAGGGTGATCTTGGGTGGGCCGAACGCAATTTGGAACTTCGCAGGTGACCGCACCTACACGAACATCAACATGATCGGGAGTGTCGAGTTCCTGAACTACTGGGGCACCTCCGTCCGAGTCCTATATGCCCCGCGGACCGACGACGATCGGCTTACGAGAGGAGGTCCGCTAGCTCGTTCTCCGAGCGCGTCCTCCCGGAACTTCAGTGTCCACTCGGATAGGCGCCGGGCCGTTGTCGCCAGCGGCAACTATACGTGGGGGTCGGATGATGGAGGTGGGTGGAGCCGAAACGCCCGATTCAATCTGGAGGCCCGATTCGGGGAGACACTTCAGGTTGACGTCGGCCCTTCGTACTCCTGGTCCCGCACCGCTGCCCAGTATGTCACCAAGGTGGACGACCGATTAGCTGAAGCCACATACGGAGCCCGTTATGTGTTTGCGGGGATCGATCGGACCACACTGTCCATCGAAACCCGTGTGAACCTGACGTTCTCACCGACACTGTCGCTCCAGGGCTATCTGGAACCGTTCATTTCGACGGGCGATTACGGAGCGTTGAAGGAGCTTCGAGCGGCGGGGACCTTCGACTTCCTCACGTATGGAGCAGACATCGGAAGCGCAGAGCCTGCTGGGGAAGGAGGCTATGCTATCGACCCCGACGGTGACGGACAGGCTGCGGCCTTTTTGGTCTCCGATCGGGATTTCAGTTACCGGAGCCTGTTGGGGAATGCGGTGCTCCGGTGGGAGTGGAGGCCGGGCTCCACACTCTTCTTCGTTTGGCAGCAAAGGAGGGTCAACGCGATCAATGGCCAAGAATCCTTCGGAACTCAGCCACGGGCCGGGACGTTTAATCTAGGCCGAGATCTGGGGGACATGTTCGAAGTTGCGCCCGATAACATCTTCATGATCAAGGTGAACTACTGGCTAAACCCGTGAGCCGCTCTTCCGCAGCGTGAGCGATACGCTCAGGTCGCCCCGCGCCTTTACGAACGTAGCATTTCGTCCGACACGGGCTCCTGCTGATCGCGTTCTTCGTCTGGTCCAAGGAGCAGTTCGGTAGGGTCAGCAAGGGGATCGAACGATCCGGGGTTAGCTCCGTCACACCAGCCACCGGGGTCGAGCCAAAGCCCGGAACGGTTCCTGGCATGACTATGCATCTGGCTAAGAGGCTTGAGTTTCGGGCCGTGGTGGTCGCTGCCTGTGATGCCGAGGTCCTCCCCCAGCCAGTCGAGAATCGAGGGGGTCGCCGCCGACGCCGATCTCGAGCACAGAAGAAGTTTCCTCAGGGGGTATTGATCGATCTACCTCACTCAGGCATCATGGCTGTTCAGGCGATCCAAGATGCTGCTGAAAGAGGTCATTTGATCGGCGACGTGCCGGTTCTGGCGATCGTGGGAATCGTATTGATTGTGCTGGCGCCGAAATCCGGCGAAACGGCGGTGAGCGGTGAAGGGCCTGGGTAACAGTAGGGACTGGCCCCTGCACGATCGTCCCTCTTGAGGATCAAGATGTTCGACAACGTTAGGAAGACTCGGTAGCCCTTGGATTTCACAAGATCACCAAGACTCAGCGGTGGCTAAACCAATCACGACGCAGTGCGCATGACTGAGCGGGCACGAAAGCCGTTGCAAGTCCTGGGTATCGATTGTGCCGCGCAGGCGAAGAAGGTTGGCCTTGCCTATTCGAGGGGATCATCGGTTCTGGGAGTAGTCGCTGGCGTCCCCGATCCCGCCGGTCAGATTCCAGACTGGGTCGACTGGGACCTCCCAGGCGAGAAATCTCTATGAAAATAGCAGTAACGGCTGATGCACACCTCAGGGCTGGGGCAGGGCACCCCGAGCGCTATAACGCCCTTGGGAACGTCTTTGACCAGACGGTCGAGGC
>CAUZVZ010000116.1:0-9019 GCA_963583605.1 Gemmatimonadales bacterium UBA6960 | reverse complement strand
TCTGACCTCCCCCTGATAGTTGCGACCAAAGCCGCATCCTAACATCAACTTTGGTCTCGTTTCAGGGGGTCACGTCAGACGAGTTGTGCGTACAACTTTTTACACGAGGGAGCCCGAGGGCCTTGAGCGCTACGGTCGCCGCAAAATAACTGTCCGACAATCCCTTGCAAAGTCGGGCACCGTGGAGTTATTTAGAACGATACTACTATTTTCTGTGGAATCCCGATGACGACCTCCCTACGAGAGCCCAAGCAGCTACGGAGCCGCCGGACGCTACGGCGTATCACAGAGGCTGCGCTCGAGCTGATCTCCGAAACTGGGGTCGAGGGTACGACCGTACACGACATCGTTGAGCGGGCGGGCTCCTCGGTCGGATCGTTCTACGCCCGCTTCGGGGGCAAGGACGACCTGCTGGCCTACCTGGACGAGCGTATCTGGGAGACGGCCGAGCTCCGTTGGACGGAAGCCACGGCCGACGCCGCTTGGCTGGAGCGCACGACCCAGCAGGTAATCGAGGACCTCGGGCGCCTGTACGCCGAGCTCCACCTCGTACACCGACAAGCCCGCGATTCGCTGGCCCTGGCTCTGAGGGGTCCAGGTGCGGGCCTTTCGCCTGCCACACTTCGGTTTCGGGCTAGGGTGCGGGCCGACTCCCGGCGGCTCCTCCTCGAGCGGCGCGGCGCGATCACGCACCCCACGCCCGAACTCGCTGTGGAGACCGTGTCGGCTACGCTAGAGGCCACCGCTGGCGTTTTGGGCCCACCGGTTCTAGAGGATCTACGCAGTGCGCTTGTCGCGCATCTCATGGGCGCTGGCCCGGAGCCGGGGCCGGCCGGTGGCGCTGAGGTGGAGTTTTTCGACATCTGGGGCTGACCCCCCCTTCTCAACATCCTTGCCCTATCCCACATTGTGTCCTTTATTGAATTTGTATTCAAATTACATATCAAGGCGCGATGAAGCCCAACCCCGGCATCGAAAGCCCTCCGGATGCGGAAGAGTCGCTCCGTCCATTTCCCCTACTCCCGGAGGGCGTCCACCTTCCTCTCCAGGCACGGAGTCGGGCGTCCTTCGACCGGATGGTAGCCGCCGCACTTGATCTGATCGCGGAGGATGGGCTGGAGGCGACGACTGTCCAGCGGGTCCTCGAGCGCTCGGGTGCAGGCGCCGGTACGTTCTACGCACGCTTCGATGGGCGTGACGCGTTGCTCGCCTACCTGGCCACCCGTTTCTGGGCTACCGCGGACGACGGCTGGAGGGACGTCCTGGGCCCCGAGCGTTGGGAGGCGGCCGGTGCGTTGGAGATCGTGCACCAGTTCGTGCGAGTCATGGTCCTGTGGACGCGCGCCCATGCCACCCTCCTGAGGGCCTTCCTGATGCACGCCATGGTCCACCCCGAGAACGATCTCCTTGATCGTACTTCCGTGTTCGACAACACCGTGGCCGACCACCTGTGCGGCATCCTTCTGCTGCGCTCCGACGAGCTCCACCACCCGGACCCGGAGCAGGCGATTCGCCTGGCTACGCTTCAGGTCATCGCGACCCTCCGGAGCCGGATTATCTTCGCCTGGGGAGCCCGCGAAGACGGCATCGACGACGATGCCCTGTCCGGTGAGTTGGCCACGGCGTTCCTCCGTTACCTGGGTTGCTCGGAGAAGCTAGAATCTACGGCGCCCCAAGAAGAGTTCGGGGCCAAGGCCCGTGCCGTAGGTCTTCGTGAGCCGGAGACCTCCGGAGACTGACCGTCCGACTGACGGGCGGAGGCGGGGTCGCCAGTTGTGTCTCCAGCGCTCAATCTGCAGGCTAGCTCGCGTAGGTGACTCGTGACGATCCAACCGTCGAAAAGGGGGAAAGATGGAGACGAAGCGATTGCTGACCGGCACCCTCGTGGGCACTCTCTCGATCGCGTTGCTCGTCACCTTGGCGATCGGCTGGACCGGCAGATCCTCGGTGATGGACGGCTTCAAGACCGGCGCCACCCTCGGCTTCCTCTTCTGGCTGGGTGCGGACCTAATCATCTACGCCAACTTCAACTTCTCGACGCTCACCGGTTCAGTGGCGGATGCGTTCGTCGAGCTCCTCCGGACAGGTCTCGGCGGTGCAGCGATCGCGGCCGTGACTGCCGGCGGAGGTGCCGGCGCTGTCGCGGGTGGTGGCGAAGGGCTGGCCGCGTCTATGGACTGAGGGCCCCAGAGGACACCTTAACCCTGGGCGCCCGTCTCTTGAGACCGTAGGCTCCACGTTCGCGTTCAGCCGGAACAGATTGCTCGGATCGTACTCATTAGCCGACGCCCTCGGGCCTCGCAACGAGCCGCGATAAGGCGGCCCGCGATCGACGATGGCACTGGCGGGCCCGCGACGTGCCGCTAGGTTGAGCGGGGCACCTTCTTACCGGAGCTACGGTCAGGATTGCAAGTCGATCCCACCCGAGAGCGATCCCTCCGTCCCTCAGCATCGCGCCTTTCCTCCTGCTCGCCCTCATTCCCGGCGCACCCGCACTCGCCCAAGCCGTGGGCGACGACGGGGCGCTGGGACCCGAGGAGATTGAGGCCGCACGCTCTGCGCCACTATTTCAGACCGATGACGTGCTGGAGTTCACGCTGCATGCGGACTTCAATACCATCAGACGACAAGACCGGGAGCAGGACGCGGAGGAGCGGCCGGCCCGCGTTCAACTCGCCGCGGACGGGTCGGAGCTGAAAATCCAGACACGCGGTAACTGGCGCCTCAATTCTCGCAACTGCGCGTTCCCGCCACTGTGGCTCGACTACGGACAGATCTTCGACCACTTCACAGAGAAGCGCGAGGAGATGCTCGCGGTGATCCGGAACTTCGGTGGCCTGGAGGAGGACCGCAGGGATCGCGTGATCGACTACTGGGAGGACTTCTTCGAGATGGCCGCAGACGAGGGTGACCAGGAAGATATTCTCAGGGATTGCCGGAAGATGCCGGGGTAAGCGGACCGTCCCGACTGTCGCTGGTTGATCTAGGGCGGAGCGGATCCGGTCGGTCTGCGTGCCACCCTCCGTGTCCGGCTAATTCCGGCGGGGCCAAGTGTACCAGGTTGCACGGTACACCCGGTACACTTCCCCGTGATGGGGACCGCTCAATGACCGTGGGGCCCGGCTGAGCCGACGGGCAAAACGTTTCCGCGGAAACGTTTACGTCGCACTCGAGCATGCAGCCGCCCATCGGCGTACCCCCATGACGTCTCCCGCCGCCGACGATTTTTAGGAGGTCCAACGGCTAGAAGCTACGTAGGAGACGGGTCGTTTGAGACCCGGAACAGCCTGAGCGACGTCTGCATGATTGGCCCCATCAGCAGGGCGAATAGAACCGTTCCCAAGCCAATGGAGCCTCCCATCAGTAGTGCGACGCCAAGGACGACCAATTCGACCTCGATCCGCGTTCGCCTGACGCTCCGACCCGATTTACCAGAGAGACCGAGTACGAATCCGTCGCGTGGGCCGGCACCCATACGCGCTCCGATGTACACGGCGGTGCCGAGGCCGAGCACAAGCATGCCAAGCAGGAATTGGAGAGTCCCTGCCACTCGGTTCGTCGCTTCGGGGAACCAAGCTTGCACGCGAAGTAGATCAATCCATGGACCCACCAGCGCCATGTTGCAGACCGTCCCAATCCCCGGTCGTACTTCGAAAGCAAACCAACTGGACACGATCAGTAGAGCCCCGGCGGCCTGTGACACGCGCCCGAAGGACCACCCGAGCTGTGCGCTGATTCCTTCGTGAAAGGCCGACCACGGGTCGAGTCCGATCTGCGCTTCCAGGAGAATCGCGACGCCCAACCCGAAGAGGAATAGCCCAACCTGCAGATGAGTCAGATACCGAAGAAACGACCACGATCGGAGTTTTGGCATTCACATCATCGCCGGTTGAACTTCTCTGCGAACGGAGACCGAACGAAGGCTGTCGCGCGTGCTCCTCCCGCGGGGAAGGTACATCAACACGGTCGAACCCGGCCGGGAGAGCATGCAGCTCGGGTTCGACTGACGCGCGTATCTGCTCTGCGGCCCCTATGATCTGGGCTGCTTCCTACCGCTTCGGAGTCCTCCCAGTGTCCGATCCCGTCACCCGCCTGAACGCCGCCCTCGAAGGCCGCTATGCCATCGAGCGCGAGCTGGGCGAAGGCGGCATGGCGACCGTCTACCTGGCCGACGACCTCAAACACAAGCGGAAAGTCGCGCTCAAGGTGCTCAAGCCCGAGCTGGCCGCCGTGGTCGGAGTCGAGCGTTTCCTGGCAGAGATCACGACCACCGCGAACCTGACGCACCCGCATATCCTCCCGCTCTTCGATTCGGGCGAAGCGGACAGCTTCCTCTTTTACGTGATGCCCCACATCGAAGGGGGGTCGCTCCGGGAGAGGATCGACCGCGAGAGGCAACTCGGTGTGGACGACGCGTTGACGATCACGCAGAAGGTCGCGAACGCGCTCGACTACGCGCACGGAAACGGGGTGGTCCACCGCGACATCAAGCCGGGAAACATCCTGCTGAGTGAGCAAAGCGAGCCGCTCGTCGCCGACTTCGGGATCGCGCTGGCCATGGCTCAAGCAGGCGCTTAAGACAACAAACAGTTCTTTAACATGACAAAAGAGCATTTAACGCTATAAACTAACAGTTAAGAAACGTACGAGGGGTCCGGCAAGTAGCTGGCTTCGGTTCCCGTCGAGGCGTATCCTGTCAGGGCCCAGCGGTGGGGTCGGCCGATGGCTGTCGGTCGGAAAGAAGCCACCGGGAGGTGTGATGCCAATCTTCGAGTATCGTTGTTCCGCGTGCGGCGATGAGTTCGAACAGCTTGTGCTCAACTCGTCGCCTGTCACCGGATGTGCCTCGTGCGGCAGTGAGGACATCGAGAAGATGATGTCGATTTCATCCGTGAGTTCAGAGCAGGTCCGGAGCCGTGCAACGCGCGATATTCGGGCACGGAACCGAGCGTTGAGGAAAGACCACGCCCACGAAGAAGTGAAGCGAATCGACGCGCACGCTCGCGACCATGACCATTAGGATGTTTTCCCCCACTCCCAGGGGCAGGGGCTCCACGGCCGGGCACGGCTCGCTGGCTGCGCTGCTCGTCGTAGGTGGTGTCGCGATGGTGCTGAGCGGAGCGCAACCCTCCTCGACCGACCTTGCCCTCATGGGTCCAGCCACGGTTACTCCCCACGCCGCCTGGACCGACGCGGAAGACGCCCGCGAGATCCTGGACACGTACTGCGTATGGTGTCACAACGAGACGCTCCTAACCGCTGGACTCGCGCTGGACGTGTTGGACGTGGAGAACCCCGCCGCCGCTGCCCGTAGCTGGGAGGCGGTAATCCGGAAGCTGCGGACCGGCACGATGCCCCCGGGTGGCGTGCCACGACCCGATCCGGCCGAATATGATTTCGTGGCGAGCTGGCTGGAAACGGAGCTTGACGGTGCGGCCTCGGCGGCCCAGCCCAACCCGGGCAGGTCGAATGCGATCCACCGTCTCAACCGCCTGGAGTACAACAACGCCATCAACGATCTGTTTGCGCTCGACGTGGATGTCACCTCGCTTCTGCCTGGCGACGAGACGGCGGACGGCAGCTTCGACAATTTCGCCGACGCCCTTTCCATCACGACCACCCATATGGAGCGGTACATGTCCGTGGCCCGTCAGGTGACGCGTTTGGCGACGGGCCTCGCTCCTGCGGCTCCCAGCGTGGCAACCTTCGCGGTTCCGCTGCACGTGGTACAGGACCAGCGTCAAGATGAAGACCTCCCCTTCGGGTCACGAGGCGGCATTGCGGTTCGATATGATTTCCCAGTCGACGGAGAATACCTGATTAAGATCCTGCTCCGCAGGCAGTACCAGGACTACCTGATGGGCATGGGATGGCAGCAGCAGCTCGACGTCAGGCTCGATGGAGAACTCCTCGAGAGGTTCACCGTGGGCGGGGGAGCCACTGAGTTCAGGCCCTCGGCCGCCAGCTACGCCGGCTCGGGGGAGCCGGGATCAGCTGGTGCTCCCGAGTGGGAAGAGTACATGCAGTCGACAGGAGACGCCCATCTAGAGGTTCGCCTGACGGTCGAGGCGGGGCCCCGCGTTGTCGGCGTGTCGTTCGTCCGAGAGCAGTGGGAGCCGGAACTGCTGCCGCAGCCGCAGCAGCGGGGGAGGGTCCTGACGAACGATCAGATCTACATGGACAAGGCGAGTGTAGGGTCGGTTCAGATCGGAGGGCCGTACGAGATCACCGGCACGGCTGGGGGCACACCGAGCCGTACGGAAATTTTCGTCTGCCGTCCCGAGCCCGGCACGGAGAAAGAAGCCTGCGCCACGCAGATTCTCGAGAGGATGGCCCGACGCGCCTATCGCCGTCCCACCTCGGACCAGGACGTCGAGATGCTGCTCCAGTTCTTCCGTCAGGGGCGCTCTGAAGGGGGCAGCTTCGACGCCGGGATCCAGCTCGCGTTGGAACGACTCGTGGTCGACCCGGAGTTCCTCTTCCGCATCTATCGTGAGCCCACCGGTGTCGAGCAGGGCGACGCCTATGAGCTCGAGGACGTGGTGGTCGCTTCCCGGCTGTCCTTCTTCCTGTGGAGCACCATCCCCGACGAGACCCTGCTCGAGCTGGCGGAAGAGGGGCGTTTGACGGAGCCCGCCGTGCTCGAGGAGCAGGTGCGGCGAATGCTGGCGGATCCACGGGCAATCGACGCGCTCGTCGAGGGCTTTGCGGCTCAGTGGCTGAACCTTCGCCTTCTCCCCGAGAAGCTCGCCGATCCGCTCAAGTATCCCGATTTCGACGACAGTCTCCTCGATGCGTTCCGGCAGGAGACCGAGATGTTCGTTGCCAGCAACCTGCGCGAGGATCGGCCCATCTCGGAGCTGCTGAGCGCCGACTACACGTTCGCGAACGAGCGCCTGGCGCGCTTCTATGGAATCCCGGGCGTCTACGGTAGTCGCCCGCGCCGAGTGACGCTTCCGAACCCTGATCAGCGAGGAGGCCTGCTCGCGCACGGAGGGCTGATGGCGGTCACGGCGTACCCGGACCGCACGTCGCCCGTGCTACGGGGCAAGTGGCTCCTGGACAATATTCTGGGTGCCGATCCGCCACCACCGCCGGCCAACGTCGACACCAGTCTGGATCAGGGCCCCGAGGCAGAGGCACTCGGCATCCGCGAACGACTGGAGCAACACCGGGAAGATCCTCTGTGCGCTAGTTGCCACACGCTCATGGATCCGCTTGGGTTCGCGCTCGAGGAGTTCGATGCCGTGGGAGCGTGGCGTGATGTCGATGAGACGGGCGGTCCAGTGGATAATGTCGGGACCTGGCCCAGTGGTGTAGAGCTGAGGGGAGTGTCGTCGCTGAGGGCATTCCTACTCGACTACGATGACCAGTTCGTACGCACGGTGACCGAGAAGCTCATGTCTTACGCTCTGGGACGTCCGCTCGAATACTTCGATCAACCGACGGTACGTCAGATCGTACGTGATGCGGAGGACGGCGGTTACCGCTGGTCGTCGATCGTCCTTGGAATCGTAAAGAGCCCGGCCTTTCTCATGCGCAAGTCCGCGGAAGCGATCTGAGGCGGAAACCCAACACACTCGGGAGGCGACAGATGATGACAATGCTGACGGGGAAATCGCTTCCCCGACGAACTCTTCTGCGGGGGCTCGGGGCCAGCTTGGCGCTACCGTTTCTCGACGCGATGTTCCCCGCCTTGAGGCTCCGTGGACAGTCTGTGCCTCAGCGTGTGCATCGGTTCCAGACGTTCTATGTACCGAACGGGATGGCGATGCCGTACTGGTCTCCCAAGGGAGAGGGGCGAGATTTCGATCTCTCGCCAGTCCTCGAGCCCCTGGCCCCGTTTCAGGATCAGATGCTGGTTCTTTCGGGAATCAGAGCGAACTGGGTCCAGATCCACGCGGGTGCTTCCGGATCGTTCCTGACCGGCATTCCTCAGGGCGGGCGGACCGAGACCGAGATCATCGCAGACGTTTCGATGGATCAGCTACTGGCTCGAGAATTCGGCCGGGAGACTCAGGTGGCTTCACTGGAGCTCTCCATGGACGCCGCGGCGAACGCGGGGGCCTGCAGCAGCAACCTCAGCTGCGTCTATACGCATACTCTCTCGTGGCGTGGCCCGATGCAGCCCCTGCCGACCGAGTACAATCCGCGGGCTGTGTTCGAGCGACTGTTCGGCGACGCCGGCTCCACGGCGCGAGCGGCTCGGGAGGCGAGGTTGAAACAGCAGTCGAGCATACTCGATTCCGTGACGGACAAGATAGCCGCCCTCCGCCGGGAGATCGGGGCACAGGATCAGATCAAAGTGGAGCAATACACAGAGGCCATTCGAGACGTCGAGCGGCGAATTCAGAAGGCCGAGGAGCAGATCGATATCGAGCTGCCCAACTTCGAGCAACCCGAGGGTGCACCGCCGGTGTTCGAAGACCACCTGGAGTTGATGACGGACTTGAAGGTTCTGGCGCTTCAGGCCGATTTGACCCGGGTTATCACGTTCATGATCAGCAAAGAGCAGAGCCCGCGGCCCTACCCCCAGATCGATGTGCCGGACGCTCACCATCCGCTTTCGCATCACAACAACCAGCCGGAGCTGGTCGAGCGCATGTCGAGAATCAACCGCTACCACACCGAGCTCTTCTCTCGGTATCTGGCCAAGCTTCGGGCCACCCCCGACGGGGACGGAACGCTGCTGGACAACATGACTATCTTGTATGGCTCAGGGATCTCCAACAGCACACGGCACTCTGGCCAAAACCTTCCAATCCTCGTGATGGGAGGGGGTGCTGGCACCCTCCGAGGCGGTCAACACCTCACGTACTCTGACGAGCCGGGGATGGCGAATTTGCTCGTCACACTTATGGACAAGCTGGGTCTGCCGGTGGATAGGATCGGAGCCAGCACCGGAGCGCTGCAGATCGATGCGCTCCCCGGGATCTGATCGCGTATGTACAAATGTACAGGTTGTAGCGCCCCCGGCGAACGCTCATGAGGGCGCGGCACAGAGGCTTGATTCCGTTGG
>CAUZVZ010000115.1:0-9165 GCA_963583605.1 Gemmatimonadales bacterium UBA6960 | reverse complement strand
CGGTTCTCGACCGTCTTTAGCAGTAAGCAACGAGGCGTGCAAGGAGTGAACGTATGCCTTTCCGGGCGCCGCACTCTAACAGACGATTGCTGTATTCGCGGAATGACTTAGCAGGTCCGAGGCACTCGCCCTGCGGCTCACGCCGCGGGTCACCATGCTGGCCGCGCAGAAGAATCGCAGAGACGTTAGGAAGCCTCTGTTGGACTAACACATGGAGAGTCCTATGTCGAAAGTCGCCTTGGGTGCCCGCCTGCTCTCGGGTCTGATATTCGTAGTCATTGGCCTGGACGGCCTTCTGCACTTCCTGCCCATGCCCGAGCCTGAACCGGCGGCAGGAGCGTTTGTCGGAGCGATGATGGCGACGGGGTATCTTTGGCCCCTCCTCAAGATCGTGGAAATCACGGCGGGTGCGTTCCTGCTGACTGGGAAGTTTGTTCCACTGGCCATCGTCATGCTCGCTCCGGTGGCCATTCCGATCCTCGGTTTCAACACCTTGGTTGCACCCAGCGGGCTCGTAATGGGGCTCGTCGTGATCGTCCTCTGGCTCCTGCTGCTCGTGGCCTATTGGCCTCACTTCGCCTGCCTATTGAACGCGAACGCCAAGGTGGCCGAAACCGGCCTGAGCCCTTGAGGCGGCTGCGTTCTAACAAGCGATTGCTACTGTCGCGCTATAGTGGCTTGAACAGGAATTCCTCGGCGGTAACTAGCCCCCTGGTCCCCTCCGTGGCACCCAGCCACGCCCAGCTATACAAACACTGTTTTGTGCGTCCTGGGTTGCGGGTCTGAGTGGGGCGGGGCTGGCTCCGCATCGTAGGCCACCCGCTTTGGATCCCGATTGCATCTCGCAGAACGGTCAAGAACGGTTATAGAACGCCCTCTGACCGGGTAAGAACGGGCAAAAAAGCCATATTCTACCCGAAAATAACTGGAATCGGGTACTTCCGAACACTCTTTGGGAGCAGGAGGTCCCCGGTTCGAATCCGGGCGCCCCGACTGATGTAACTGATGACTAGCCAGTCGTTTACACGTATGCTCTGGAGGGAGTTAGTCCTCCGGATGATTGATGCGTGCGCGGCAGGGAGTGATTCGGGGTGTCGGTTCGGTGAGCTTGCTCTCTGACCGCAGACCTCAGGCCGGCTCGTGCTTCGCCATCATTTGAGCCGCGAGTCGCTTGTTGAACTGATCTCCATCCGCACCTGAGTGCACTCGCCTATGGCAATTCGGGCATAAGGCGAGGACAGAATCCGGGTCGTCTGGTCCCTCGTCAGCTCTTTGGTAGATGTGGTGAGCCTCAAGGTAGGGGTGCCCATTCCGATCCAGGGAAGCGAACGATGTCTCCATTCAACGATGTGAACGATGTGCCGGAACACAGCCAATTTGTAAGCAACGTTTCCGAGCACTTTAGCCCGCGGCCGTGGGTGGACGCCCAGCAGAGGCCGCCTCGTCCATCGACAATCCAGACCAGGGCTGTCCAGCCCTCCTGGCCTTCCCTACGTTGCGATCGACGCAGCGGATCCGCTTCGCAGCCTCTGATCCGAAATGAATGGCCCGGTCGCAAACCACAGGATTCCAATCATGAAAATTCTCCGCCAAGCCGCTCGATTGACTTGCTCGATTTTCGCCTCATTGATCCTGCTCCCTGGACTACTCAGCGCCCAGGGCAGGGTGGTGGAGTCGGATAGCCATCGCTTCACAGAAATCGCGGAAGACGTATGGCACGTGGTCGGAACCGGATCCGTGTATACCATGAGCAATTCGATGGTGGTGGTCGGAGCGCGCGACGTGCTGCTGGTGGATTCGCACGTAACCGCGGACGCCGCCGAGGCTCTGCTGGCTTCGTTGCCGGTCATCACCGACAAGCCCGTGCACTACCTGGTGAATAGCCACTATCACTTCGATCATGCGCACGGCAATCAGGCCTTTCCAGAGAGCGTAGAGATCATCGGCCATCGCTTCACTCGAGCCAAGTTGAGCGGCGAGATGGGCAACGTGCTAGAAGAAGCCACGTTCAGGAGCTTTTCGGATGGAGTGCCCACTCTGGTGGCCAATCTCGAGCGCCAGGCCGCCGAAGAGAGCGATCCAGCGCGTAGGGCAGCGCTGCAGGAACGCCACCGGGTGCAACGTGATTACATGAATGCCATCAGAGACGTCGTTCCCACACCGCCGAATATCACGCTGGAGACGGAAATGACGCTGTTCCAACTCTCTGAGCGGGGAAGCCGCGAGATCCGGGTGCTCCACCTGGGCAGAGCGCACACCGGCGGAGACGTGGTTATTTTCCTGCCGCAGGAGCGCATCGTGTTCACGGGTGACATGATGGGGCCTGGGCTTGCCTACATGGGGGATGGTCATGTCGACGAGTGGCCGGCCACGCTGGAAGCCCTCAAGGCGCTGGATTTCGACGTTCTGCTACCGGGTCACGGGGCGCCGGTGCGCAGCAAGGATCCCATCACTCATTTCCAGGCCTATCTGACGGATCTGTGGCAGAAGACCAGCGCGATGCATCGTCGCGGGTTGAGTGCCGAACAAGCCGCTGAACAAATCGACATGACTGACCATAGCGACAACTATCGACAACTTCAGGCTCCGGGGGTGGATCTGAGGGCGATTCGAAGAATCTACGAGCTGTTGGAGAACTAGGCGGAGTTACGTCCCGAAAGCGCTCAGTAGATGTCCTGTGCGATTACGATCTCGCCGTTTCGCAACGTGGCGGTATCATGGTCGTAGTTCCACACCGCTCGTCCACTTCCCATGTAGAAGGATGTGGCCGTAGCACGCCCCGACCCGCTGCAGAGCCGGATACTTTCGTTCGCTGGAATCGACGCCCCGGGCGGAAACGTGAAACAGTGCGAAGGGGAGTCGCACAGGGACCAACCCCCGATGTCCGTCGCTTCCGCACCGGAATTGAACACGGTCACGTATTCACCGTTGGTATTCCGGTTGTCATTACCAGGTGCATCTGAGAACACCCTGAGGCTAATCGGACCCTGCCCGATACAGGGCTCCTGCGTCCGTGCTCCTAGGCTCCCTAAGGCTTGATTCGATCACAATTTGTCTGCATCGGACTCGCGACCCATCGCGACGGCGACGACGAGCGTCGACAACCCGAACGCTCTGTTACGTGCATAAATAACCGGCTTCCTCCCACCATGCTCGTGACCCAGCCCAGGGGCGTGAACATTTCGACCACGATCGCCCACGAGTGACCCGACAATCACCCGGGCACCCCACTGGATACACGATTGAGCTTGCGCTGTTCGACAGGCTGGCTGAGCATTCCTAGGGCTGACGATTTTTGAGGTCGGCCGCAGCCGCTTCTCCCTTATGCGCGGGGTGGGTCATGGATCTAAAAAACCACCGGTTGGGTGGTGTTCTGCTCCTTTCAATCGGTCTCGTGTCGGGCTGCGCCTCTGCCAATCAGTCGGACTCTCCCTTCGACGCGGCTGCGGTCGTGGAGATGACCGTCGTGAATCGGGCTCCTACTTCCGTGACAGCCTTCGTGTGGTGGAGAGGTGGAGCCCGAATTCGGCTCGGCGAAGTCCGTGGAAGCGCGAACAGGACGTTCAACACTCCGATTCGGTCTGACGAGGTGTATCTGTCGTTTGATGTATTGTCGGGCCGACAGGTGGGCCGCCCCGCCCCCCCCGCAACCTTTGTTCCCGTCCGACCCGGAGACCGGATCGAGTGGGAAATTAGTTCGACCTTCGTTTTGTTTTACCGACGCCTTCAGTGAGATAGGACGCGCTCGCTGAGTCCGCTGCTACCGTTCTCGCTCAGCTTGACGGGTCTGGACCGCCCCGCCAGGTTGTCGCGATCCGGCCATCGGCCCTTATCTGCCTACAGACCGGGAGGATGAGCCACCCTTGACGGTCGTTTCCGAACCCACGCAATGGTGAGAATCGACGTTAAGGCGTTGTGGCCGGCCGTGCTCTCCTTGGTGACAGCGACGGCCCTTGTCGTGTTCGTCCTGCCCGACTCCAGGGCCAACCGTGTCTCGACGCTCGATCTCGAGGAGACGGGCTTCGATGAGCTCTACATCCAGTTTCTCGACTCTGAGCGAACGAGTGCCTCCATCGTCGGAACGGGGCGTGACGACGATCAGACGCGGAGAAATGCCCACTCTGGCGCCTGAGTGGGGATGGATGGCTCGCGCGTTCGCCGGACGAGGGGGTGGTCTTCAGTCATTCCGGTGAGCGAGGTCTCCGATTGGATCTATCCGTTCGTGCGCGAGCGCCGCAAAGGACTGGAGCTTCCGCCCGTCGAGTGGACGACGCTTTACGTGGACTGCATTTATCAGGGGCTATTTCTTCGTGTGAAGCTGCCCTTCGATCGCCCTGAGATCCCAGCTTGCCGGGAGTTGCTCACCGTCGAGTCCAATCGCCCCGCCAGCGTCGATACCTAGTTCGAGCCGCCGCCGGGCGTCCTCGACGTGCCCGCCGAACTCGCAATCGAACCATCACACGGAAGCTTGGCCTGGCTCTCCTCGCTACGCTCCGAGACCGCAGCGTTTTTGATCCTCTCTCAGAGGCCGCTGGAGCTGACGCTGATGGGTCCGAGCCCACGTTCCGCGAGGATGAACAGGCGTTGCGATGGAACGAGAGCTGGCGTGTGAACCTCGCGGATACGACCTACTTCGGCGAAGAAGAGATGGAGTGCCTGGACTCAGAGTTCGAAGAGTATCGAGCCCTGTTCTTGGCGGCTCTCCGGCTTCACGGAGAATTCCACGGCGTTGCGGACCGGACCTCAGGTGGAGAGCTTTGGATCTCAACCCGAAGTTGGAGGAACTCAGAGGCAAGCGCGTGGAGATCACCAGGGGTCCGAACGACCCGACGTTTGAGAATGGGCAGATCTCCGTTTTTTTCGTGTCCGCACTGAGCGGTGCGAGTGTCGAGATCGTCCAGCGGGCAGCCAACATGCGATGAACCCTAGAGATCGTGGAGGCCACGTGTCCAGGCGGTTTCAAATTCTGTGTCTTTTGCTTCTCGTCTCGGCTTGTCAGGATCCCTCCGGGCAGAAGCCTGCGGATCTGAGCGGGGATCGTGTGCAGGGTATCGACGCCAACTCTCTGCTGGAGCACGTGCGAAGGCTGGCGTCCGATGAATTAGAAGGTCGCGCGCCAGGCTCTCCTGGTGAGGAAAAGACGATCGCCTACCTCATCGAGCAGTTCAGCACGCTCGGTCTGGTTCCCGGTAACCCTGACGGCACCTGGATCCAGAAAGTCCCTCTGGTCGGGATCACGCCCGCCGAAGGCAGTACACTCACGGTTCGAGGCGGTAGTCAGTCGCGGGTCTTCGAACCCGGTGCGGACTACGTGGCCTCGACCACACGGGTCGTGGATCAGGTCGACCTGGACGGGGAGCTCGTCTTCGTGGGCTACGGCGCGTCCGCGCCCGAGTATGACTGGGATGACTTCAAGGATGTCGACGTGCGGGGCAAGGTGCTGCTCATGCTCGTCAACGATCCGCCGCACGAAGATATTTTCGGTGGCGACGCAATGACGTACTACGGGCGCTGGACTTACAAGTACGAGATCGCGTCGGAGCTGGGGGCGGCGGGCGCCTTCGTCATCCACGAAACCGGGCCTGCCGGCTATCCCTGGGAAGTCATCGGAGGTAGTCCCTTCAGTGAGTCGTTCGATCTGGCCAGCGGCGACGGGAACATGGGGCGGGTGAGCGTCCAGGGATGGATGCAGCGTTCGACCGTGGAGGCGATCTTTGCGATGGCCGGCCTCGACTTCGAGGAGCAGAAACAGGCCGCTTCGGAGCGCACGTTCGAGCCGGTGTTCCTGGGGCTCTCCGCACAGACCCAGATCGACAACACCCTGCGCACCATCGACTCGAACAACGTCGTGGCCAAGCTGGAAGGGACCGACACCCCCGATGAAGTGGTCATGTACGTCGCCCACTGGGATCACCTGGGCATCGATCCCTCGATCAGCGGCGATCAAATCTTCAATGGCGCCGCAGACAACGCCACGGGAACCGCGGGGCTGCTCGAGCTCGCCAACGCGTTCACTCAGAGTGGTGAGCGACCGAGCCGCAGCATTCTGTGGCTCGCCGTGACAGCGGAGGAGCAGGGGCTCCTCGGCTCTCGGTACTACGGGGAGAATCCGCTCTATCCCGCGGCCGAGACCGTGGCCGTGATCAACATGGACGTCCTCAACACGTGGGGTCGCACCCGTGACCTCACGATTGTCGGAATGGGCCAGTCTGAGCTGGACCAGGTGGCTGCCGAAGTCGCCGGCCAGCAAGGTAGGGTGTTGATGCCTGATCCGGAGCCGGGAAAGGGCTTCTACTACCGGTCCGATCACTTCTCGTTCGCCAAGGCGGGGATCCCGGCCTTCTACGCGGATCCCGGCGTGGAGTACATTGGTAAGCCCGACGGATACGGCATCGGGAGGCGCGAGCAGTACACGGCCGAGGATTATCACGCGCCCTCCGACGAGGTGAAGGACGACTGGGACCTGTCGGGTGCGGTCGAGGACCTGAGCTTCTTCCACCACATGGGCCATCGCCTCGCCACGAGCGCGGAGTGGCCGGCGTGGAGCGAGACGAGCGAGTTCCGGGCGATCCGCGAAGCGCAGCTGGGCACGCGGTAGAGGGCGGCGTTCGTCTGAGCTAGCTGGAGATGAGTTTCGTCTAGCGGAGCCCCGGCTGAGCCCCTTGACCCAATCGATGAGCCCGCCGGGGCGCGATCGCCCGATCAATGATCGACGCCACCGTGGACAGGACGAGCAGGTAGCTCAATGATCCGACCAGTGTGGAGAATATTCCGACAACGCCCGCCACCAGATCCAGGCGTGACACTGCGATGAGAACCAAAGGCACGAAATAGAGCATGCCGTTCCAGCGGCCGAGAAAACTGATGTGCAGTCTCTTTTCACGATAGAAGAAATGGGAATCCAGTACGTATTGTGAAAAGGCCACCACAATGAGAACGGGTAGAGCCGGTGGCACCTGACCCGCTATGGCAGCACCTGCGAGTCCCGAAGTAACGAACAAGAAATCCGTGGTGTGATCGAACAGTTGTCCTCGAGTGGATGCTGTGTTCGTTCGACGCGCGACGATACCGTCGAAGTAGTCCGTCAGGGTCGCGATGCTCACCAACGTCAGTAACAAGAGCGGTGACAGGAAGTCCGATCGCGCGAAGGCCAGTGCCGCGGGCACCACCAACAGCAATCGAAGAGCGGTAAGCAGGTTGGCCATTACTGACCGAGCAAATCGCGCTGTGCGCGTCGCCAAAAAAGAAGTCCGATCACCGCATTGAACAGAATGAAGAAATTGTGCTGCACGAATCCGAAAGCAGCCATTTGCCCCGCATTCTCGGGAAACAGGATGACCCAAGAAGTGATCGCCGCAGCGCGCATGGGTGTGGGCACCGTGGCCGCGAAGAAGATCACCGGCAGATAACCCAGCGAGGAGGCAAAGGAAGCCTCAACACCAAACAGACGCAGCGCGATCGTGTAGACAACGACGGCCGAGAGTAGCGCCGGCGAGCGTAGTAGGAAGAAGGCCCCGTAGTGCCACGGCTTGGCCAACTTGAAGGCGTGGAGGATCCGTTTGTCCCGCAGCCGGTTCTTTGGGAGCAATTTACCCTGGAAGTAGAGCAGCCACAGCGTAAGAAATACTGCGGCTCCCAAGGCAATCGGGGGGATGAGGCCGAATACGTCGGGGAGCGAATCGCGACTGACAAAGAATCCTATAGTGGCCCAAACCAGCAAATAGAACATTTCGCAAAACATGATGAACAACATGACTGAGCCGACTTCCCAACCCGGCACCTGGTCACGCCTGTTGAGATAGTAGGCCATGGCGCCCTTACCGATTTGCTCATTGAAGATCGAGATGATGTAGGCGCTGGCCCGGATCGGCAGAATGTCTCGGTACCGTATTTCCTTGATAAACCAGCTGAGGGCGCGCGTGACGACTAGGGTGTCGATGGAGAAATACAGAAACGAATAGACGATCATCAGCAACAGCCACGGCAGCCACGGGACGTTGCTGAAGACTTGCGACATGTAGTCGACAAGGGGGAGACCGTCCCGTCCTGCAGCGCCATTCAGGCGATTGTACAAATAGATGAAACAACCTGCCGTGATGCCTAGAAAAACCATGCGCTGTAACGCACTTGGTTTGCGGGGTGCTTCGAGCTCGTTCGTTTCTGTGTCGGTCATGTCTCTTGCTTCTTCGCAGTTAGAAGTTTTCTGAGTGTGGTAGACAAGGGCGTCAGGCTGATGCCGATCTCCGTGTCTGCGTTCTTCTCTACGACCTCGCTGGTGGTGATGACGTCGATGACCGTCGGCGTGACGCCTCCCCCCTTCATGCGACTGGTCACTGCCGCGACCAACTTGGCAATCCAAACGGGAATCGTACCGATCGATAGTGGTCTTTCCATCATTTCAGCGACCCGCATAACCAACGCCCGATAGGGAATAGACTCAGGTCCGACCAATTCATGGACGGAGACCCCTTCGGGTTGAGTCCTACAGATTTTCAATATGGCCTGGATCAGGTCATCTACATCAAGGGGTCGCATGGTGTGATCGCCTCTGCCCAAAAGCTTTACCTTACCTCTTAGTGCGGATCTCAGAAGCGAATTTCCGCCCGCCGTACTCGGTCCCAGCAGAATAGGGGTGCGAATGATGCTCGAGGATATTCCCGATTCTGCCACCGCCCCCTCAGCTTCACCCTTGGATCTGAGAAAACCGTTGGTCGAATTCACGCTGGCGCTGAGCACACTGACGAGAACGATGTGCCGTACGCCCACCTTTTGGCAGGCTTCAACGACGGCAGCCGTGGCCGCAACGTTGGCATTCGCATAACTCGATGCCCTGCTCTCGATCAAAATGCCCGCGAGGTGCACGATACAAGACACACCTTCTATAGTCTTGGCCAGCTCGCCAACATCGTCATAGGAAATGACGCGAGGGGCTATTCGGGGTGAGTCGGGAAGGGAAGTGGCGGCACGTTCTGATCGCACCGCGGCGATGACGTTGATATCGCTGAGATCCGTATTCTCAGCAACATGAGCCAGCAGGCTTTGGCCCACACTGCTGTTGGCGCCAGTTACCGCGATTTTCATCGTTTGCAGGGTGTCTCCCATTTCAGCGATTCTGACATGGCGGGCAAGATGGGTCCAAAGCGCGTGGGGCAGCAAGCAGCTCAG
>CAUZVZ010000114.1:0-9234 GCA_963583605.1 Gemmatimonadales bacterium UBA6960 | reverse complement strand
GCCGTCGCATATCCATGCACAGGACGCCGCATCGGTGTTCAGGGTGCCCGTGACGGGTGTGGTGGAAATGGGGCTCGCACCATTCATCGAGCGTGCCATCCGTGAGGCTGAGGACGCGGGAGTCAGCGTCGTCGTCCTCGACATTGATACTCCTGGTGGACGCGTCGATTCGGCCGAGCGCATCGCGGACGCAATTTCGGATTCCAGCGTGCCGGTCTATGCTTTCGTGAACCGCCGGGCGTTTTCGGCGGGTGCTTTGATCGCCCTGGCGACCCGTGGCATCTACATGAGGCCGGGGTCGGTCATCGGCGCGGCGACCCCGGTGGATGGTGGCGGTACGAAGGCTCCGGAGAAGATCGTCTCCGCCATGCGGAGTGAAATGCGTGCACTTGCTGAGGCCCAAGGGCTCGATCCTGCGGTTGCTGAGGCGATGGTGGACGAGTCCTTGGCCATTCCGGATGTGGTAGACGCCGGGCGGCTGCTCACGTTGACGACGGAAGAGGCGGTCGGCATCGGGTATGCGACGGGAACCCAGGACTTCACTACGCTACTCGATGCTCTCGGCGTGGCCGGGGCTGAGGTTACCGACATCGGAGTGAATTGGGCTGAACGATTCGTCCGGTTCTTCTCGCATCCGGTGGTCGCCCCCTTCCTGTTGTCGCTCGGGTTCCTGGGGCTCATCATCGAAATCAAAACATCTACCTTCGGGCTCGCGGGGCTGGCCGGTCTGCTCTCTTTGTCCCTGTTCTTCGGATCCCATTTGATTCTCGGTTTGGCCGGCTGGGAAGATCTCCTGCTCTTTGGGGCCGGGGTTTTGTTCGTTGCGGTTGAAGTCATTTTGATCCCAGGTTTCGGCCTGTTCGGTATCGCGGGCCTGTTCGGTATCGCGGGCGGCATTTACATGAGCCTGCTCGGCAGCCTTCCCACGGGGCAGGACTTCAGCCGGGCAGGGGGTGTGCTTAGCACCACGTTGTTGCTCTTGTTGGTCACGGGATGGGCTCTCCTGCGACATTTGCCGAAGAGCAATAGGCTGTTTCAGTCTGGTATTTTCCTCGGTACGCGGACCGACAGGGCCATCGGGTACGAGTCGTCCGAAAGGAGGACCGACCTCATCGGCGCCGAGGGTGTCGCGGTCACAGATCTTCGGCCCTCGGGTGTCGGTCTTTTCAGTGACGAACGCGTCGATATCGTGTCCGATTCGGAGTGGATCGTGGAGGGCACGCCTATCCGTGTCGTGAGCGCTGAGGGATACCGCCAAGTCGTTCGGCCCGTCTTCCTAGACTCATCCGGAGAAAAGTCATCCGTCGAGGAGCCATCCGGCGACGACTCATCCGGAGAGGATCCATCTCAAGTAGCGGACGGTTAATTCTGCCGGACTGATTTTGCGGAGGATCCTCCGCAAAATCAGCCGGTTCAGCGAAAGGAACACTCGATGCAGCAGCTCGACATTTTCAGTCTGTTCGTACTGGTCATGGCCGTCTCGTTCGTTTCCGTGATCGCCTGGGCGGTTCCGGTACGTTTGTGGGTCGAGGCGATATCTGCCGGTGTGCATATCGGCATCGGGTACCTGGTCGGTATGCGTCTGCGTAAGGTGAGTCCACCGGCGGTGGTGCGGCCTCTGATTTGGGCTACCAAGGCGGGCATCCCGTTGAGCGTGAACGACCTCGAGGCGCACTACCTCGCGGGAGGGGAGGTGAGCCGGGTGGTGCGCGCGCTCATCAGTGCCGACAAGGCCAACATCGAACTGGGATTCCAGCAGGCGGCCGCGATCGACTTGGCGGGCCGTGACGTCTTCGAGGCCGTTCAGGTCTCAGTGAACCCCAAGGTGATCAACACGCCCAAGGTGGCCGCAATGGCGAAAGACGGCATCCAGCTCATTGCGCAGGCCCGTGTGACGGTACGGGCGAACATCAATCGCTTGGTGGGCGGCGCCGGTGAGGACACCATTCTGGCCCGTGTGGGAGAGGGCATCGTGTCCTCCATCGGTTCGGCGAACTCGCACAAGGAGGTCCTCGAGAATCCGGACGCCATCTCCAAGAACGTCCTCGCGAAGGGACTCGATTCGGGCACGGCCTTCGAGATCCTCTCGATCGACATCGCCGACGTGGACGTCGGAAAGAACATCGGCGCCGACCTCCAAACCCATCAGGCCGACGCCGACAAGCGGGTGGCGCAGGCCAGGGCTGAGGAGCGGCGCGCGATGGCGGTGGCGCAGGAGCAGGAGATGCAGGCGAAGGTCGTAGAGATGAGAGCGAGTCTGGTAAAGGCCGAGGCGGAGGTTCCGCTCGCGCTGGCCGAGGCCTTTCGGCAAGGTCATATGGGTGTGATGGACTACGTCCGGTACAACAACATCCAATCCGACACATCCATGCGGCAGGCCATCGCGACTAACGATGGGCCGGATCCGGAGCCGCTGGCCTGAGTAGGGAGACAGGAGGACGCTCATGGATAACGGACTGATCCAGTTTCTGTTCATCGCCATCTTCGTGATTGTCTCGATGATGGACGGAGCCGCCCGAAAGCGGCGCAAGGAGGCACAACGCCTGGGGCATATCCCCGCGGCAAGCGGGATTCAGGAAGCGGACGACGATCTGGATGAGGTCGCTCAGGCCTCTGAGGGGATGGTGCCTGAGGATCCTTGGAAGGAGATCGCCGCCTTGGCTCGTGGAGAGACGACGGCTCCGGCCCGAGGACGTCCGGCGACGCCCGATCCAAGCTCGATTCGCGATCGGAGCTCTGAGGAAGACGGGTGGACCGCCACGCGCCAGGAGCTACCGCTGAACGGCGTTCCCTGGGTGGACACCGGAGAGCGTGTGCGTCGGTCCACGGAGCGTCCCGAACGGCTGGATGCTCCCGAACGGATGGGTGGTCCCGTGCCGATGGAGACACGATCGGGGGACCTGCAGGGCGGGTACGGACACCCCGACCAGGCGGCGACCCACAACGAGCACAGGGCCCGGCGATTTCGGGAGGAGCGGCCACACGAGCCGGTGCTGCATGCCTCTGAGCCATCGACGGTTCTGAGCAAGGCGCCGCTGAGCCGAGGAGGAGCTTCGAGGAGCCTACTCGCGGGGGTCAGGCACGGCGCGAGGAGGTCCCTCAGGGATGCCATCGTCATTGCCGAGGTGCTCGATCCCCCAATAGCGTTGCGCGAGTCGGAGGGGGGCCACCACTCTTAGCTCCGCGCTCCCGCCACTCCACCCTCCCCACCACACCGACCCACCCTGTCCTACATCTCGCCCGAAGCGATCCTCCGGAGCACCGTGTGTAGGATCCCGCCGTTTCGGTAATACTCCACATCCACATCGGAATCGAGACGGGCTATGGCCAAAAAGCTCGTCTCTTCGCCGTCGTCTGTACGGGCCACGACGGTCAATCGGGCGTGAGGTTCCAGCCCCTCGGAGACCCCTTGGATGTCGAATGTCTCGCGTCCGCTCAGGCCGAGTGACTCGGGGGTGTCCCCCTCTTCGAATTGAAGGGGCAACACGCCCATGCCCACCAGATTGCTGCGGTGGATGCGCTCGTAGCTCTCCGCGATCACGGCCTTGACGCCGAGCAGGAGGGTGCCCTTCGCGGCCCAATCCCGGGAGCTGCCGGTCCCATATTCCCGGCCGGCCAGAATGACCAGAGGTGTGCCTTCGGCCTGATACCGCATGGCCGCATCGTAGATGGGCAGCTCGTCGCCGCTCGGGATGTGGACGGTGTAGCCGCCCTCTCGGTCGTCGAGCATGAGGTTTCGGATGCGTACGTTGCCGAACGTGCCGCGCATCATGACCTCGTGGTTGCCGCGCCTCGAGCCGAATGTGTTGAACTGCCACGGTTTTACACCTCGCTCCTGGAGATACATTCCCGCGGGCTCGTCCTTCGGGATGGCGCCGGCCGGCGAGATGTGGTCCGTGGTCGTGGTTTGACCGAACATTCCCAGGACACGAGCTCCCTGGATGTCGTCGAGTGCCCCGGCATCGGGAGACATCCCGTGGAAGAAGGGAGGATTGCGGATGTAGGTGGAATCATCCTCCCAGTTGTAGAGGCCGTCCTCGTCGGAGGGGAGCGGAAGGGCCTGCCACAGGTCGTTTCCTTCAAAAACCTCGGCGTAGCGCCGCTCGAACATCTCGGGCACCAGCGCCTCCTGGACGGTTTCCCGGATGGCGTCCGATCCGGGCCAGAGGTCGCGGAGGTAGACCGGCCCATCCGGGCCTTGACCCAGGGGCTCGGTCTGCCAGTCGATGTCGACTCGACCCGCCAGGGCGTACGCCACCACGAGCATCGGAGACGTCAGGTAGTTGGCCCGGACGTCGGGGTGGATACGCGCCTCGAAATTCCGATTCCCGGAGAGCACGGCGGCGACCACTAGGCCCTCGTTCCGAACGGCCTCGGCGATCGGCTCAGCGAGAGGACCGGAGTTCCCGATGCAGGTCGTACATCCGTACCCGACGACGCCGAATCGGAGCTGTTCGAGATAGTCCAGGAGGCCGGAGGCTTCCAAGTAGTCCGAGACCACCTTCGAGCCCGGAGCCATGCTAGACTTGACCCACGGCTTGATCTGGAGTCCGAGCTCCACCGCCTTCTTCGCCAATAGCCCCGCCCCCACCATGACCGACGGGTTGGATGTATTTGTGCAGCTCGTGATCGCGGCGATCACGACACTTCCGTCTCCCAGTTCATACGTCCCCCCGTCCAGATCCACCTGGACGCTTCGCGCGCCATCCCCGTTTAACGAAAATCCGGAAGGCAGCAAAGCAGGAAGGTCTCTGGCGAACGCCTGTGGCAGATCACCCAGCGCGATCCGATCCTGGGGTCTCTTGGGGCCCGCCACGCTGGGCTCGACGGTGCCGAGATCCATGTGGAGCACCTCAGTGAACTCAGGATCCGGAGTCCCGTCGGTTCGGAAGAGACGCTGCTCCTTGCTGATCCGCTCGACACGTTCGACGAGTTCCTCACTCCGTCCCGAACCCCTCAAGTAGGCCAGGGTCTCGTCGTCCACCGGAAAGAAACCGATGGTCGCGCCATATTCGGGAGACATGTTGGCCAGCGTGGCCCGGTCCGGCAGTGTCAACTTCGAGAGCCCCGGCCCGAAGTACTCCACGAAGCGGCCGACCACGCCGTGGGCGCGCAGCATCTGTACCACATGGAGGACCAAATCCGTAGCCGTGGCGCCCTCAGGAAGCCCTCCGGTGAACTTCACGCCCACGACCTCGGGGAGGAGCATGTAGTAGGGCTGACCGGTGAGAACCGCTTCCGCCTCGATCCCTCCTACGCCCCAACCGACGACGCCGAGTCCGTTGATCATCGTCGTGTGGGAGTCCGTGCCCACCAACGTATCCGGGTAAGCGACGGAAGCGCCGTTCTCCATCCTGCGGTGCACCACGGAGGCCAAGTACTCCAAGTTGACTTGGTGTACGATACCGGTGCCCGGAGGAACGACGCGGAAGTCCTCGAAAGCGTGCTGGGCCCAGCGCAGAAGGGCATAACGCTCCCTGTTTCGTTCGAATTCGCGCTCCACGTTCTGCCGGTACGCCTCAGCGGTTCCGAAGAAGTCGACTTGCACGGAATGATCGATGACGAGGTCGGCCGGTACCACGGGGTTGATTCGGTTGGGATCGCCGCCCAGCACTTTGAGTCCATCCCGCATGGCGGCCAGGTCGACGACCGCAGGAACGCCCGTGAAGTCCTGGAGAACGACGCGCGAAGGCATGAAGGGCAAATCCGCACCCGCGTTGGTGGGGCTCCACTCGGCCACGGCCTTCACGTGTTCTTCGGCTACGTACCGTCCTCCTGAATGCCGGAGGGCGTTCTCGAGGAGGATGCGTATCGAAAACGGCAGGCGGTCCAGATCGGTGATAGCCGACGACTCGAGCTTCGCCAGGCTGTAGAACGAGGTGGAGCCCTCCTTCAAGTCGATCTTGGTGAGCGTGCCAAACGGGTCGTTACTCATGGGTCCTCATGTTCCTGCGTGTGGTCGTCCATCCGTAGTCGTTCATCTGTGGGGCGGCGACGCGTGCGCTGTCGAGTGGATGGTCCTCGCGCGTGACAGGAAAACAATATCAAAGGCGCCGCATCGGAAACAGTCCGCGCCCTCTCCGGGACGCGGGGGATCCCCAACGGACGAGGCGTCAGTTCAAAAAGCCGACTCTAGGCAGCAGCTTAAGTACTCCCCGGCCCGCCAGTACCGCCACGATCAGGCCGATCACACCCCAGGCCACATTTCCGTACAACAGGAAACCGGTGCCGAAGAGCGCGGCATACACCATCACGCATCCGAGGAACCAAGAGAGGAGGCCGGCGGCGAACTCGCCCGATCCGTTCTCTCCCGTGTGGGTGGCGCCCGTGTCGGCGGCACCGGAGACTATTGCGTCCCACCCTCGCCCCAGCGGGCGGATCTTGGCGTGGAAGTCCCGGAGCGTCTGGGTCTCCACCGGAGAGGTCAGGGACGTGACCACGAGCCAACCGACAGTCGTTATGGCGACGCCGACCACGAGTTCTGCAGAGGGATCCCACCTCGTGAAACCGAGCCGCACGTGGAAAAATCCGAAATACACCGCGACCAGGAACGAGATCACCATCGCGGAAATCTCGCTCCATGTGTTGATGCGCCACCAGAACCACCGAAGCAGAAACACCAACCCGGTGCCGGCACCGATCTGAAGGAGGATCTGGAACGCCTGCATCGCCGTCTCCAACTGGAGGCCGACGAAGGAGGAGAGAACGATGAGTGCGACCGTCGAGACGCGGGCCACCATCACGTAGTCCTTCTCCTCACGATCCGGGGCCACGAAGCGGCGGTATACGTCGTCCACGACGTAGGAGGCCCCCCAGTTCAGGTGCGTACTGATCGTGGACATGTACGCCGCTGCGAGGGACGCCACGACCAGGCCGAGAAGGCCGCTCGGGAGGAACACCAGCATGGCTGGATAGGCCAGGTCGTTCCCGATGACGGAGGGATCGACGTTCGGGAAGGCGGCGGTGAGGTCACTCAGCGTCGGGTAGACGATCAGCGAGGCCAGCGCGACCAGAATCCACGGCCACGGCCGAATAGCGTAATGAGCCACATTGAACCAGAGCGTGGCCTGCATGGCGTTCTTTTCGTCCTTGGCCGCCAGCATCCGCTGCGCGATGTATCCGCCTCCTCCGGGTTCGGCTCCCGGGTACCAGGTGCTCCACCACTGCACGGCGATCGGCACGATGAAGACCGCAGCGGCCGTCATAGGATCGGAAAAATCAGGGAGAAACGAGAGCTTTTCGGCGACGCTGGCGTTGCTCATCAGCCCTGAAAGCCCTCCCACCTCGGGGAGCCGAAGGGCATAGACCGCAGCTGCCACTGAACCGATCATCGAGATGCTGAACAAGAGCAGGTCCGTGACCAGGATTCCCCACAAGCCTGAAGTGGCGGAGTAGATCACTGTGGCGGTGCCAGCGACTAGAACCACGGTGTACTTGTCGACCCCCAGCAGAACCCCGCCGATCTTGATGGCCGCGAGCGTCACGGTGGCCATGATCATGACGTTGAAGAACACGCCGAGGTAGACTGCGCGGAACGCCCTCAGAAACGCGGCCGGCCGCCCGGCGTAGCGCAGTTCGTAGAATCCGATGTCTGTGAGCACCCCGGAGCGTCGCCAGAGCTTGGCATAGAAGAACACGGTGCACATTCCAGTGATGACGAATGCCCACCAAACCCAGTTCTGGCTGACACCCCCAGTGCGGACAAGGTCGGTGACCAGGTTGGGCGTATCGGCCGAGAAGGTCGTGGCCACCATCGAGGTCCCGATCAACCACCACGGCATGGTGCGGCCCGCGAGGAAGTAGTCCTCCCGACCCCCTCCGGCCCGACGGGCGAAGGCCAGCCCTACGCTGAGGACAGTGACGCCATAGAGCGCCAAAACCCACCAGTCGAGTGCCGAGAGTTGCATCAGATCACAAGTCCCAGCCGGCGCGCGCGAGCATCCAGAGGTTGATGACCACGACCACTAGGGCGGTGAGATAGAACGACGGGGGGGTCATGGTGTCGGGCGACGCGAAGAAGGCGCCCCCGATCAGGGTCGGCGTTCGCATGGCGTTCAGCGCCCAGATGATTCGGGCGATCCCGACGTTGCACCAGCTGTAAAGGCCCACGAATACGAAGGCGGCCAACGCGGCACCGGCGACGAGCCACGCCCATGGCGGGCCGAAGCGAAGGGGTAGGGTGCCCGCCTCCAGCATCGCGTACACCGTCGCCTCATAGAGGACCGCCACATGGAGGTAAACGAAACCTGCCTGCCGGAACTTCGCTACCCGCTCAGGCGGCCAATTTTGTTTCAGCACGGCTCGTCCTACGTCGATTAAACGCGAATGTCGCTGGCATGCTCTGCCGCAGAGCCAGGGAGGACCGTGGGGATTCTACCGGTTCTCCACGAAGTCGGACACTGCCGATACTTGACAGGGCCGAATTCAAGAACGGTTATGGGATACGTTTTGGAAGTCACACCTGAGAGGGGGGGGCTCATGCCTTTCCGTAGCGGTACGTTACTCGTCTTGGCGCTCGTCGTGTCCGCTTGTAGTTCGTCTGCCGGCGCGTCTCTCAGCGGCGGCGGCCCAAGGGCGGAGGCGCCGACCCGGGGGAACTCCTCGCTGATCGTCCGAGCCGAGATTGATAACTTCCAGGGTCTGAGCGCCTGGGAGGCCGTCGATGTTCTTCGCCGGCGTTGGACCCAACCTCGACGAGGCACCAACTTTGGTGGATCGCCGGTCTATGCGAACGTGGTGGTCGATGGAACGGTCCGTGGCACGCTCGGTGAGCTGAATCGATTGAATGTTGATAACATCGAAACCATGCGGTACCTCAACCCCGCCGACGCAACCACGAAGTACGGCACCGGCTTTCTGGGTGGCGTCATCGAAGTGAGCACGATTAGGGGCCGCTGACGGAGGAGACTGGGATGTCCTTTGCCTAAGGACGAAATTGCCGGCTAGTCGTTGGCCCCGAACATTTTGGCCCTCGCCGGTGTCCATGTTTTTAGATTCGCTATCCTCCAGATATGTGGAGTGGGAGGTCCCGGGTTCTGAGCCGATTTGGATTGTTCGCCGTGTTCGCCGCGTGCTTGTCGTCCTCCGTACTGGGGCAGGAAAAAATCAGCACGGTGACAGGCACCGTCGTCGACTCAGAGAATCAACCCGTGAGCGGCGTGCTCGTCTTCGTGGATGAAGGACCCGGCTCAGCCGCGACGGGCGCCCTCGGGGCGTTTCAACTGGAGGGTGTCA
>CAUZVZ010000113.1:0-9691 GCA_963583605.1 Gemmatimonadales bacterium UBA6960 | reverse complement strand
GCGTCGACCGACTCTCCAGCGATCTGCCCCGGATCGCCGCTTACCCCTGAGGGCGTATCCAACGCGAACACGGGTCGCTCAGACCGATTGATCGCCTGGATCGCGCGGGCTTGCCGGTCCCGGGGGGGCCCAACAATGCCGGTGCCGAGAATGCCGTCCACGATGACCGACGCGGCACGCAACACCGTGTCCAGATGTCCCGAGTCCTGTTCGAGTCGATCGTCGGTTTCGAACGGGATATTCCAGCCACGCAGTAGATCCTCCTGGTCCCGGTCGGCCACGAGAACGGCTCTGACCGGACGCCCCCACGCGTATAACGTTCGGAGCATCACGAGGCCGTCCCCACCGTTGTTTCCGGACCCGATGAACGCGAGGACTTCCCCATGCGGAAATAGCCGGTCGAGGATTTCTGCTGCGCATCGCCCTGCGCACTCGATGAGCACGTCCTGCGGGACCCCCTGCTCAATCGCGACCCGGTCGAAGGCGGCGGCCTCGGTGGCTGTGGGCGCCCAAACTCGGGAACGCGAAAAGGGTCGGAGGGGGATGCTGCTCATTCCGGGGTCCACTCCGGAGGAGGTGGCCTACTTGTAGCTCTCGCCGATGCTGCGACCGAGCGAAATCTCCCCATTGTCGATCCGGATGTTGAACCCACACTCAGGGTTGGAGCACACCCAGGCCTTATAGCGGATGGCAGCGCCATCGCGGTCATAGTCAGAAAGAGGGAGCAGGATCCCCCCATCGCATTTTTGACAACGAGGAAACCCAGATTCGTCCATGTCTTAGCCCCTCCCCCCTTCGTGCCAATTTCCCGATTCCAGAGACGTCAGATCTCTGGGCTCCATGGATAATCTTGCTCAAACGCCTCCTCGAAATCAAAGACGTCCCGAAAGTCTTCTCGGGAATCCCCCTCTTGCCGGACAAGGACGCCGCACTCGACCAGGGCGAATACGATGTCGCCCAAGTCCTCAGTCGTGTGAATCCCCCAGTGCTGCAGCACCGTCCTGGACAAGGGTCCGAAGCGGCCCAACGCCAGGCGGCGCACACCGTCCGCCAATTCCTGACCGGTGATGTGCCGTGGCTCCCCCAGCCCTTGCAGGACCTCCTGTAGAGCCGAAAGCAGAAAGAGGTACGCCTTCCCGTGAAATCGCGGGTGCTTTTCCTGGAGTTGATCCAGAACCTCTTCAGCAAACTGGAGTTCAGTCATACGAGAATCTTAGCTGCTCGCGATCCTCGCGCCAGGTCACGCATGCTGAGCCAATTCCTCATAAAGCGGGAATGAAGCGCACAACGTCTCGACCTCCGTCCGCGTCTGTGACACTACGGCCTCGTCCGAAATATCGGTTAGCACCGCGGCCATCCAATCCGCAATCTGGTGCATGTCCGGCTCCTTGAGGCCCCTCGTGGTCACGGCGGGCGTACCGATCCGAAGACCGGAAGTGACGAAAGGCGACCGGGTCTCCCCCGGGACGGTGTTCTTGTTGACGGTCATTCCGGCACGTTCAAGCGCGTGCTCCGCCTCCTTGCCCGTGAGCTCCGGGTGGCTCTCTCGAAGATCGACCATGAGCAGGTGGTTGTCCGTACCGCCGCTGACCAGCGAAAACCCGTGCTCGACCAACCGTTCCGCAAGCGCCGTCGCGTTGGCAATGACTTGGCGCTGGTAGGCTTTGAAGTCGGGCTCGAGGGCTTCCTTGAACGAGACGGCTTTGGCCGCAATGACGTGCATCAACGGCCCTCCCTGCAGGCCCGGGAAGACGGCCTTGTCCACTGCCTTGAGGTGCTCCTCCTTGCACAGGATGATCCCGCCTCTCGGGCCCCGCAGCGTCTTATGTGTCGTCGTCGTGACGATGTCCGCGTGGGGGACCGGGCTGGGATGAAGGCCAGCAGCGACGAGCCCCGCGATGTGCGCCATATCGACCATGAGATAGGCACCCGCCTCACGAGCGATGGAGCCGAACGCCTCGAAATCGATCATGCGGGGATAGGCACTGGCGCCGGCCACGATCATCTGGGGTCGAGCCTCCAAAGCCTGCTCGCGAAGAGAGTCGTAGTCGATGCGGGCATCCGACTCCGCCACTCCGTACGACGCCACCTTATAGAGTTGGCCACTGAAGTTCACCGGCGACCCATGGGTCAGATGGCCACCGTGGCTCAAGTTCATCCCGAGAATGGTGTCACCGGGTTGGAGCAACGCGAAGTAACCGGCCATGTTGGCCTGGGCTCCCGAGTGGGGCTGAACGTTGGCGTGGTCGGCTGAGAAGAGCTGCATGGCCCGACTGCGAGCCAGTTCCTCCGCCTCATCGACGAACTCACAACCGCCGTAGTAACGCCTTCCCGGAAGCCCCTCAGCATACTTGTTGGCCATGACCGATCCCATGGCTTCGAGAACCGCCCGGGAAACGAAATTTTCGCTCGCGATGAGTTCTAGCTGTGAGACTTGGCGTGCCGCTTCGCGGCGGATCGCCTCAAAAATATCGGGGTCGGTGCTTAGCAGATTATCCATGGGGGCCGAACCTATCGTGCGATCCTCTGAGCCCTAGAGCCTCATGGGCGAGAGCACCCGTATGCACGGGCCCCTTCTGGAGGACAGAAGCGGCCCGGTGGATCAGAGCCCGGTCCGCGCTCACCCCTCCCCGTCTTCCTGGCTCAAGGCGAAAGACAAGGCTTCGAGTTCCATGACCATGTTCACATCTTTCACGGCAACCCCCCCCGAGACCTTCAGCCTGGTCGGCGCAAAGTTGAGAATGCCCCTCACGCCCGCCTCCTCCACGTATTCCATGACGGAAGGTACGGCCTCCACCGGGATCGCGAGAATCACGATTTCGACACCTTGCTCGTTCGCCACAGCCACGAACTCTCTGATATCCCGCACACGCAGCCCACCCCACCCCTCACCGACCTTCGACGCGTCTGAGTCGAAGATAGCTACCACGTCATAACTGCGCTCGCCAAACCCACCGTATTCCACGAGCGCCGACCCGATACGCCCGGCTCCCACGAGGGCGATGCGCCACCGCCTGTCGAGACCCAGAATCCTTCTGAGCCGCAGAGCAAGTTCGGCGACGTCGTACCCGAGTCCACGCTTTCCGAACGACCCGAACAGCGAAAGATCCTTCCGGACCTGGGCAGCCGTGGTCGCGCTTCGGTCCGACATCTCCTCGCTGGACACCGTCTTTTGACCCTCGTGCTCCAGATCCTCCAGAATCCGAAGGTAGAGGGACAGCCGGCGAACCGCAGACTCCGAAATTTTCCGAGAAATGGCCAACTATGACCCCATTTTTACGGCCCCGCACAGCCTTGTGAAAATCTTCACAATATTAGCCAGAGTGAGCCGTGCGCGCCAATACCTATGCGCTGGGGGGCCGCTGGGCCGATTAATCGCCCCGACTAGCCGCCCCGGGTGATGTATTCCGACAGGCGCACGAAGTCGTCGGGAGACAGGGTCTCCGGCCTGCGCGTAAGGTCCCATCCCGTTTCTCTGGAGAGGTCGTCCAATCGATCACGGGCGACTCGGAGGGCCTCGTGGTCGCGGAGAATCTTCTGTAGTTGCTTTCGCCGCCATCCGAAAGACGCCCGGGTGAGCACTCTGAGTGAGTTCTCCTCATCGGCGGAAAGAGGCGGAGGCCTAAACGGAGTGATTCGCACGACGGCCGAATCCACTCTAGGTACGGGCCGGAACGCGGTACGCGGCACACGAAGAACTCGCTCCACCGAAGCGACGGACCGTACACCGACCGTCAGCGCCCCGTATTCGCCCGTGCCGGGCTCAGCGGTAAGCCGATCGGCCACCTCGCGCTGCACCATCAGAATGATGTCCCGCGGGCGAGGGCGTTCGAGCACCTTGAAGATGATCGGGGCCGTGATGTTGTACGGGATGTTCCCCACGACGAGCAGGGCCGTCGGATCCGGCGCGACGACGGACCAATCCAAGTCCAGAAAGTCCTGATGGAGGACGTCCACATCTGGGCGCCCTCCCCACTCGTCCCGGAGCACCTCTGCTAGCGCGTCGTCCAATTCTACGAGCAAGAGATGCCCCGCCCTGCCAACCAGGTGCCGTGTGAGCGCGCCGCGCCCCGGTCCGATCTCCAACACGGTGTCCGACTCCGAACAATCGAGGGCCTCGACGATCTTCTCTTGAAGCGCAACGTCCACAAGGAAATTCTGTCCGAGAGATTTCTTCGCCGGCACCACTATTTCGCCCGCGCCACCTAGAGGCCCGTCCCGCCCCTCAGGTACGGAGAACCAACGCGGTCCGGTCGTCCGCCGGGATGTAGGGGATGGCGACTTCGGCCATGTCGAAGAGAACGTCCACGATGTGCGTGGGATCCTTGTCCAGCTCTTTCTTCACCGTATCGACGACCGCCGCCTCCCCGCTCCCCGGCTCTGGCGTCGCGAGCGTGTCCGACAGGCCGTCGGTGAAGAGGACGAGGAGGTCTCCGCTCCGCCAAGGCACCTGCTCCTCAGAGTACGAGTCGGAACCGGCGAATCCCAAAGGTGGGTCTGTGGCAACGAGCCGCTCCGAATCGCCATCGGTCCGGAAAACCCATGCGTGTGGATGGCCGGCATTCGAGTACCGGAGCTCCTCAGCCTCAGGATCGATCACGACATAACAGAGGCTCACGAACATCTCAGTGGTCTCGAGCTCACCTCGCAGCGCGTCGTCGAGCTTGCGCAGCACTTCCGCCGGATGGGGCGACTCCAGGGCGTAAATGCTGGAGGCACTCAAGCACATCGCCATGATCAGCGCAGCCGGGAAGCCATGAGACGAGACATCGCCGATCATCACGCCGATCTTTCCCGACGGCAGCTTGAAGAGATGGAAAAAGTCCCCGCCGACCAGTTCCGCGGACACCACGCGGGCTGCGACATCCGCCCGGTCGAACGCCTCAGGTGATGTGAGAAGCTTCTTCTGGAGATTGTGCGCCAACTCCATCTCGTGACTCATCCTCTCCTGTTGGAGGCTTTCCTGAATGAGTCGGTTGTTCTCGAGCGCCGCACCCACCTGACTCGCGATCGCTGAGAGAAGCTTCTGGTCACTCGTGGTGAAGAGCTCGCCGCTCATGCGCCCGAAGAGGTCGATCACTCCTACGATTCTCGCCTCGCCTGAGCGCCGGCTGTAGCTGATAGGTACCGAAATGTCCGTCGCGGGCCCTTCTGAGCGAGGATGCTCCGGGTCCCCTCGGCCGCCCAGCAGGGAACGTCCCTCCTCGAAAACCCGTGACGTGACGGCATCCGGCTTATGGTCAGAGAGAGAACCGGTGGAACCCGGGCCCACCGACGCGGTGAGACGAAGTAGATCTCGGCGGCGGTCATAGACCCAGAGCCCCCCCCCCTCCGCACCGAGCACGTCACAGACTTCTTTCAGGATATCATCGGTGGCTTCCTCGAGAATTAGTATCGAACCAAGCGTCTCGCTGATCGAATACAGCAGGTTGATCTCCTCATATCGCCCCGACAACTCGTGGGTGAAGAATCGAACCTCCTGCGCAAAGTCCAGCGCCCGTTCAACCTGAGACTGAAGGAGAGTAGCGACGTCTTCCATCGCCACTCCGTTCGAGGAGGAAATCTCGAGCTGCAACGAGGGGCCATCTTGGGGGGACAGACAGCGGAGGACGCTGTCCGCCAAGGGCTCTCGGAGCCCGTCGGGGGCACCGTTCTCCACGGCCGGATAGACCTGGGCCGTACGGCTACCATCCTCCCTGAGGCTCCACACGTGGAGATCCAGATCGAGCCGAGATCTGAATTCGTCGAGTGTGTCGCGAACCTGAACTGGAAGGACGGGGGAAGGCCCGCCTTCGGGGCTCATGCCCCGGCCTCTTCCTTGAAGCGCAAGACCAGTGTCACAGAATTTCCCAGCTCATTGAACCGCACTTCATCCATCAGGGCCCTCATCAAGAAGATCCCACGGCCCCCGGTCTTGGAGATGTTGTCCGGGAGGGTGGGATCGGGCACCATCGTAGGATCGAAGCCCGAACCCTGGTCCGTGACCCGCACCGCGACCTCTTCGACCTTGATATCGACTTCGACACGAACACGCTTCTGGGGATCGCTGCCATTGCCATAGAGCATGGCGTTGGAAAGGGCTTCGGTGAGTCCGACCCGGAAGTTCACGTTGAAACGGCGGGCGTAAGCGCAGCAAGTGGAACAGTGCCGCGTGACATACTCCACGGCGTGTTCGATCGAACGAATGTCGTTCGGCAACTCTAGAATGAGTTCCTGGTCCACCTACTATCCTCCGCTAGATCCGGACGGATTCCTAGAGTCCTTCGAGCGCCTCTTCGCGGGAATCGGCGATCGTGAAGAGCGTGTCCAACTTGGTAAGCTCGAACAGCGTACGCAGGTCTTCGTTGAGGCTGGCCAGGCGGAGCTCACCCTCTTGCTCACGAATCTTCTTGGAGAGGGATACCAGCACACCCAAACCGGACGAGTCGATGTAGCCTGTCTCAGAAAAATTGACGACAAACCTGCGTTCCCCATTCTCCAGCTCATTGAGAACCTTTTCTTTCAACTCCTGGCGATTTCCGACGATGAGCTGCCCTTCCACATCGATGACCGTCACGTCTCCCGACTTGCTCACCTGAAATGCCATGGGCCCTCCGCTTGAGTTGGGGCGCCCGGCACGGCCTCGCGCGCCGAACGGGTAAAAACGATAAGAGATAGCGACCCACCGGGGCAATGCTCACGTTTTGTCGCTTCGCACTGCTTCATCGGGTCAACCCGTGTCGGCGGCGGAATTCCGTGGCTCGTGGGCGAGTGGAACTCAATCCTCCGTGGGCCGCCGTAACCGCCGCAGGACGGGTTCGGAAACGAACTGGGACACGTCGCCCCCGAGACGGGAGATCTCACGGACGAGGGACGCGGAAAGAAAAGAATATTTCTGATCGGGGGTGAGGAATACGGTCTCGGCCCCACTCCATAACTCCCGATTCATCTGGGCCATCTGAAACTCATACTCGAAATCGGAAACCGCCCGTAAGCCCCGGATCACGAATCGGGCCTCGAGCTCCTGGGCGAGATCGACGAGGAGGCCTCCAAATTGACACACCTCGATCCGGCCCTCGCCTTGGAAAACCTCCTGGACCATTGCCAAGCGCTCTTCGACACCAAAGAGGCTGCCCTTCGTCTGAGATGCCGTTTGGGCAACAGCGACGACTACACGGTCCGCGATGGCTAGTGACCGACGAGCCACGTCCTCATGCCCCTTGGTGATCGGATCGAACGAGCCCGGATAGATGGCCACCACCGGCTGAACTCGTGTCATGATTTCGCCTCGACAATGGAAATGAGCGTGTCTCCGTACCGCCGTTGACGGAGCCCGGGAGAATCCGGAGTCACATCGGTTTTACGATGCTCAACCCAAAGCTGGGACGCAAACGGTGTCACTCCGAAACTCTCGATCAAGCGGGCCGCAAACCCCTTCCCGTACGGTGGATCGGCAAGGGCGAGGTCGAAAAACCCGGCCTTCAAGCGGCTCACGTAGTCCATCGCATCTCCACTCCAGATCTCCACCTCAGGCACCACGCCGAGCAGTTCTGCGTTGTCCCGTATCGCCTTCAAAGCGCCCCGGGCTCGTTCCACAAACACGACGCTTTCGGCGCCGCGGCTCAATGCCTCGAACCCCAGCGCCCCGGAGCCCGCGAATAGATCCAAGACCGTGGCGCCTTTCAAGCTCGGACCCAGCGCCGCCATCCACGATTCCCTCACCCGATCGGACGTGGGCCGTACGTCCCGACACCGAAGGGCCTTGAGACGACGTCCTCGCCATCGCCCGGCAATGATTCTCACCCCGCGACCTGCTTCGTTTCCTCAACGCCCTTCTCTTCGCCCGCCGATAGGGAGGGCTTCGCAGTGGACCCCTTCCCATCTGAGTGACGCACGTCGAGGACGTGGGCCTCGACCTGCCGGCGCCCTCGGAAGACGCCGAGTTTCAGCTTGAACACGAGGTCCACCGGGCCGGTTCCGAGGCTACCTGGAGCCACGCGATCGATGAGCCCGAAGCCGATGGCGTCGACCGTATGATCGGCTTCAGTGATCTGGAGCTTGAGGTGGCCCTTCCCCACTTCTCGGGCGGGGCCCGTCAAAGCCACCTGGCGGGCCAGAAACACCGGCGCAGGATTACCCATACCGAACGGCCCCAAGTAGGAGAGGAGGTGCACGAGCTCTTCCGTCATGGCTGCGAGCGGGATCTCGAGTTGTGGCCTGAGGACGGGACGCGGCTGCTCCCCGCGAAGGCTCTTGCGGACCTCAGCATTGAAAGCGTCCCGGAAGCTCCCGATGCGATCCGCCGCCATATCCATGCCCGCCGCCGCGCGGTGCCCGCCGAAGCGACCCAAGTGTTCCCGGCAGGCGTCGACCGCGGCAAGGAGATCGAATCCCGGAATCGACCGTGCGCTACCCCGGCTCCGCCCATCCGCAATGGCGACCAACACGGTTGGGCGGTGGATCCGTTCGACGATCCTCGAGGCGACAATACCGATCACACCCGGGTGCCACCCCTCCCCCTCGAGCACGACGCCGAAGTCCTCAGCAGAGTCGAACGACCCCTCCAGCTGGTCGAGGGCCTCTCGTAACGTCCGCGCTTCTTCCTCACGCCTCAGGTCGTTCGCCTCTTCGAGACGGTCGGCCAGAGCCGACGTGTGCGCCACGTCGTCCGACATGAGCAGCTTGAGCGCAATCATCGCCTCCGCCATCCTCCCCGCGGCGTTGATGCGGGGGGCGATGCGGAACGCGACTTGCCCGGCATCGATCGGTCCGTCGTCGAGTCCGGCTCGCACCATGAGGGCCCTCAAGCCGGGAAGCTTCGTCTGCGCCAACGCTTTGAGACCGTAACGAACCAACGTGCGGTTTTCTTGATTGAGAGGCACCACGTCGGCAATCGTGGCGAGCGCCACCAGATCGAGCGACGCATACAACTCTTCCATGTCGATCCCCTCCGCCTTCACGAGGGATTCGCACAAGCGATACGCCACTCCGGTGCCGCACAGGGCCTTGTTCGGATATTGGCAGTCGGCGCGATTCGGATTGACGACCGCGAGCGCCGGAGGCAGCGTCTCCGCTGGCGTATGGTGATCGGTGATGATCACATCGAGGCCGGCGGCGTTCGCTTCCGCCACGGCCTCGTGGGCCCGAATCCCGGAGTCGACCGTGAGGATCAATCCTGCCCCGGCTTCCCTCGCGGCGGCGTTCCCCGCGGCACCGAAGTCGTAGCCATCCCGCAACCGATGGGGCACGAAGGGGATCGCGTTCCCTCCGATCCTGCGAATCCAGCGGGTCAGGAGGGTGGTACCCGCGATCCCATCCACGTCGTAATCGCCGTGTACGAGAATCACTTCTCCTTCTCGAACCGCGTCGAGGACCCTTTCCGTGGCTGTAGCCATCCCTGCGAGCGCATCGGGGGCGTCGAGCTCGGACAGGAGGGGCCGTAGGAAGGCCTTCGCTTGATCAGGATCCGCAAGGTCGCGTTGCACCAACAGCGCGCATATTATCTCCGGAAGGGAGAGCGCCTCCCGGAGCGACTGCACGGCAGCGGGATCCGCCTCGCCGGGCTCCTCCCACCGGGGCTTGACCGCGGGGATCGATGACGGGGGAGTCAGATCCACTCCTTCCATGTCAGCGGCTCACCGAAGCGGAACGTCCTAGAAGGCTGTTGAAGAAGTACAGTGGGCTGCGTCGTTGGGGATGCCACGGTCTCAGG
>CAUZVZ010000112.1:0-9791 GCA_963583605.1 Gemmatimonadales bacterium UBA6960 | reverse complement strand
CCCGATCATCCTCGCTCTGGAGACGCAGGGGATCAACGTGACTCCGCTATGGTGGGGGCTCGCAATGGGCGTAGGACTAGGTGGGAATGGTACCCACATCGGTTCGACAGCCAACGTGTTTATCGTCACGATCTCGGAGCGCTTGGCACGACAGGAAAATGACCCGAGCTTGGCGATCACGCCGGGCATGTGGTTCAGGAAGGGCACCCCGGCTATGCTTCTGACGCTGGTGGCCGCCAGCGTGATGATGTACGCGTTTTTCGGTTGGTTCGAGGCTCCCTTGAGCTAGGGGATTTCGCGAGGGTTTCCTTGACCCACACTTGCCTTCCCTCTTGGGCTCGGACAGCTTCGCGCCATGACCATCGCCTTTATCGTGGTCGGCACCGTCTTCGGGGCCGCACTCCTGTGGATCGCATGCTCCCGGCTCGAAGAGTCCACACATAGGCTCGCCCAGCACTACGGTATTCCTGATGCGGTGAAGGGCTCGGTAATTCTGGCCATCGCGTCGAGCATGCCGGAACTCGTCGTGGCGTTGCTTGCCTTCCCGGTGCACGGGGATTTCGAGCTGGGAATATCGGCCATCATCGGCTCAGCGATCTACAACATACTCGTCATTCCCGCGTTCTCCGTGTACGCTCGCGGGCGGCCGCTGAAAGCGAAACGGAACCTGGTGTACCGAGAAGCGCAGTTCTATCTCCTGTCCGTGGCGGTGCTCATGCTGGTTCTGAGCCTTTCCGTGATCTATGGCGGCACACCGTCGACGATCGCGCCGGGTGGCCGCGAGATGTTCACAGGATCGTTCACCCGTACCCTCGCCATCTTCCCACTGTTGCTCTACGGGCTCTATCTCTTCATCCAGTTCGAGGAGGTGAAGCACCAGAGCCTGAGCCACCCTCGCAAGGCCGGGATCAAGGCGCTGAGGGAGTGGGGGATTCTTGTCGGCTGCATCCTGCTCATTCTCATCGGCGTAGAGGCTCTACTTCGCGTGGCGATCACACTCGGAGATATACTTCAGACTCCAACCTTCCTGTGGGGGATGACCATCGTCGCCGTCGCGACGTCGGTGCCGGATACCTTCGTCAGCGTACGAGCATCGATGATGGGTCGTACCGAGTCCAGCGTCTCCAACGTGTTGGGCAGCAACGTCTTCGACTTGCTCGTGGCCGTTCCACTGGCCGTCATCGTTACCGGCACGATCGCGGTCAACTTTACGCAGATCGTGCCCATGATGACGTTCCTCGTCATTGCCACGGTCGTGATGTTCGTCTTCATGCTCCGGGACTTCGAGTTGTCGGTCCAAGAGTCGCACGTGATGATGCTACTCTACCTGGGCTTCGGCGTGTGGATGACCCTGGAGGCGTTCGGGGTCATGTCGTTACTCAGCGTGCGGGCCGGGTCCTAGGAACCCCGGGCGGGGACACCAGCGGGGACCCGCCGCCGCGCACCTCCGGCGCACTGGACGGAACGCCCAGGCGAGTTGTTCGAAGACCTGCCTACCAGTTTGACTGCGCCCCGTCCACGATGCGCTGTATAAGGAGTTCGATGGCCTCTGCCCGTCCGACTTCCTCAGACTCCCCTTCGAGGTACTGGCCCTGGGTGCTCAATCCCGCATCATCCCACAGGATCAGGTTCTCGACGACGTCGATCAACTCCACTTCGACCCGAATGTTCACCTGGCGCTGGAGCACATCCACCTGGCCGGCTTGCTGGCCCGACCGAAAGAGAGGAGCGGTCATGTCGTACCGTACGATCCGTCCCTGGATCACAGCGTCGGCTATGTCCTCCCCGGCGTTGGTGACCCCTAGCGCACGCGGTAGTGTGCGCAACAGTTCTTGGTGGATCTCCTGCGTGAGTTCGAAACGGTTGGTGGCGTTGTCGAAGGGGATAATAGCGACAGTTCGGATGTGATCCGGAAAACTTCCTGAGCGGAACCCGTAGTTGCACCCACTGACCGCGAGCACCGCGACGAGCGACAGGCCGCCCAAGACTGTTCGAAGCGAGAGCGCCACGTTAGCGAACCGGGTACCAGATATCTGACGGATGGGAATTGACCCTTTCGACGGTCTCGACCGTCACCGTGAGTTCACTGAATGAAGCCAGATTGCGGTAGACGGCCTCTGTGGGCAACTCCGCTCCGCCGTCCCGGCTGACGGAGACCCAGTACACAGCATCTCCGTCATGGCGCAGTTCGGCCCTCGTAACGCGGCCGGAACGAAGCTCGTAGCGTAGCTCGTCACCATCCGTGAGGCGGTACCGCAGACGGACGGTAGCATCGTCGAAAGCATCGGCTCCGAACAGGATCGCCCCCTCGCCCGGCCGGAACACGCCCAATCCGGCCCAGAGCATAGCCGGAGAAGGCACGACCTCCAGTTGTGTACCCTCTCGAGCCCTCAGTTGGTCTCCCACCAAGCTTGCCGCCAAAACGGCCTCGCCGTTCTCCATGAAGAGGTCGAGACGGGCGCGATCCGGATTCTGAAGGCGCGCCACCCCCATCCCCCCGAGCCGGAGGTCGGGCTCTCTGACATTCCACTGAAAAATGACCTGCGACGTGTTCGGAAACGGGTTGTCGAGGCGCGCTTGGCGCACCGCTTGATCCCTATCCAGAATCGGAGCCGGAGTCCCCAACGATCCACCAGCGCACGCAGCGCTCGCGAAAACGACACCGAGAGCGGGGAGAAGCGCGTGTAACCTCATGGAGCTAACGCGTGCCTCGGATCACTAGAACCCACCCGTGTTCCTTTGAACCCATCGGTCTTCTTTCCGAAAGTGTAGATACATCGAAGTGAAGACTCACTGCGATGCCAAGAGAAGCCGTCTTCCCCGGATAATACACCCAGTTTACCTTCCGATCCCCATGTCTGAGAAACCCATCCATTTCGCGAGCGACGTTCACCTCGGGGCCGTGCCTCCCGAAACTGAGCGAGCGTTCATACGCTGGTTAGCCTATACCGCTGATCACGCGTCCGAATTGGTCCTCAACGGAGATCTCTTCGACTTCTGGTTCGAGTACGGCTCAGTCATTCCAGGTGGACAGGCGCGAGCCCTCGGAGCTCTGGCCGACCTCGTCGATAGCGGCCTTCCCGTGACCCTCATGGGGGGGAACCATGACTGGTGGGGCGGTAGGTTCCTCAGCGACGACATCGGCCTGACCCTCGAGCCGAATCCGGTCGTCCGCAATCTCGCGGGACTGCGGACGCTCGTCGCCCATGGGGACGGCCTGGGCAGGGCCGACCTCCCGTACCGAATCCTGAAGGCGGGACTTCGGAGCCGAGGCGCGCGCTGGCTCTTTCGTTGGCTCCATCCGGATATAGGCGCAGCTCTGGCCTCCCGCATCTCTCGAACGAAAGCTCGCCTTACGGTTCCCTCCACGGCAGAGGAGGCTCGCTCGAAGGTGCTATACGATTGGGCAGTCGAAAGATTGGCGGCCGAGGGGGACCTCGACTTGATCGTCTTGGGTCACGCCCATATACCGCTTCTCCACGAGGCCGGGTCGGGTCGCTTTTATGTAAATCTGGGGGATTGGATCTACCACCGTAGCTTCTTGGTACTCACTGAGGGAGAACGCCCCTCCCTCCAGACGTGGGAAACGTGACGGAGCTGAGCCCTTCTAAAACACCAGGCTGAATCCAACCTCGACGCCCATGTCAGGAAGCGGTCGGATGGCGACTTCCAGCGGCTCAGGGAAGTCCGCCAAGTGCGCCGCCACGAACGCGTCAGCGCCACCGAGGAGGAGGAAGAAGACACCGAAGGAAAGCCAATCCTCTCTCTGCTGCCGCCGGAGCTGTTTCAGTTCGAGCGCGCTCACCACCTCCGGATCGGCGTCGATCGCTGAGGCAAGATCGGCGGAATCGACCAACGGGTCCGCGCTCAGCCGTTCCCGGGCATCGAGGCGTCGCATGGCGAGGATGTCGTCCGCGCTTCTGAGTGTCTTCGAAGTCTTGAGGATCATCCAGACACCGACGGATTCGACGGTGAAGTAAAACGCGCCGCGCCCCGGTGATCCAGAAACCGCTTGACCCCAGCCCGGAATCATCATCGATCTCACGAAAGCACCCCCGGGAGAGTTCCGCCTGGGGCCCTCAGGTCCATCTACGGCCTCAGTGGAATCCTGAGAAGGATCGGCTACCGGCTGCTGGGCCTGGAGTGGTGAAGCGCTAACGGCTGCCATGAGCGAGACAAAAAGGACGAGTACTCTGGCCAGATGAAGGACGAGCACTTCCGCCCTATGGCGGGAGCGTGTGGGAATCGAACCCACCAACCCGGGGTTTAGCCGGGCGAGCTGGTTTTGAAGACCAGTGAGGCCACCAGACCTCCTCCGCCCCCGTCTAGCTGTCATTCCATCAGTCGGCATGAGCACACTGTAGGTAGACCACTCCGGCGTGTCTACTCGTTCCCAATGGATCTCAGCCCGAATCCCTTAAAGCCTTCAGGTCGCTGCCCGACGGCTCCTGGAACGCCCGGAGCCCGAACTCCGGGAGGCTCGCGATGAGGTGATCGAAGATGTCGGCATGCAGCGCTTCGTAGTTTCCCCAGTTCGTATCGTTGGAGAAGCAGTAGATCTCGAGAGGCAGGCCCTGCGACCCAGGCTGGAGCTGCCGCACGAGGAGAGTCATGCCTTGATGGATCTTGGGATGACTGCTCAGATAGTGTCTCACGTACGCACGGAACGTGCCCACATTCGTGAGGCATCGCCGGTCCAGAACGACGTCATCGCCCGCCACTTCCCGGGCATTGGCAACCTCCAGATCCTTCCGCTTGGCCTGTAGGTACTCGTGCAAAAACTCGAAACGGGAGAGCCGGGCGACCTCCTCGTTTGACAGGAAATGGATCGAGTTAATGTCCAGGTGGATCGCACGCTTCATGCGCCGCCCGCCCGACTCGCTCATCCCGCGCCAGTTCTTGAACGACTCAGAGATGAATTTGTGGGTGGGGATCGCGGAAATGGTCTTGTCCCAGTTCTGGATTTTCACGGTGTGTAAGGCGATGTCAATGACGTCTCCGTCGGTGTTAGCTTGTGGCATCTCGACCCAGTCGCCGATGCGGATCATGTCGTTGGACATGATCTGGACGCTGGCCACGAGTGAGAGGATCGTGTCCCGGAAGACCAGCATTAGGACAGCGGTGAGCGCGCCGAGGCCCGACAAGAAGACGACGGGCGAGCGATCCGCAAGGATGGAGATGACCACGACGCCCGCGGCCACGTACAGAAAGAGGCTGATGACTTGGAGGTAGCCCTTGATGGGGCGGTTTCCGGACTCGGCATAGGATTCAGCGTAGATGTCGTTGAAGGCGTTGAGGAGGCCCCCGGCGGCCGTGGCGAGGGCCACCACGACCCATGCCAGCGACAGGCGGCGCACAAGGGCCTCCCCGGCGAGCATGAGAGTCTCCCAATTCGTCGATCTAAAGTCCGTGGCCGGGGTGTCAGTCAGAGCGTCGGGACCGACGCCCAGCGCCCATGCGATACCAGCGTACGTCACGAGCGCCGGGGCGACGTTGGACAGCTGGTGAAAGACCCGTCGCTCAATGATGTGATCATCCCAAGTGGACCGGGTCCTGCTCGCCACACGGTGCACCAGTGCCAGGAACACACGGCGAGTTAGGACGTTTGCGGCCCACGCCAGCATCGTGAGGGCAAGAAGCCCGCCCACGGCCCGCAGCCATTCGTTCGTCGCTACGCTGGACAGCATGTTCTGCATAGTCTTTCCCTCACAGCCTACGCGGGGTCGGGTCCGCCCCTCATCATCACCGTCCGAATCGGGAATGGGATCTCGATGCCCTCGTCGTGGAAACGCCGATGCAACCGCTTGATGAACTCGTGTCGCACGGGCCCCTGGCTTTCGAACTCACGCACCATCATGCGTACGTCGAAGTTGACGCTCGAATCGGCAAATGTATGGTAGCGGACGATAGGATCTTCCCCTGGCACGCCGCCATCCACGTCGGCGAGTACGTGCTCGGCCACGTCCAGGGCGACGGCCTCCACGTGATCGAGGTCGCTGTCGTAGCTCACGCCGACCTCAAGAGTCACCCACAGCACAGACCTGGGCATCGAAAAGTTCTTCACGATGGAGGACGCGAGCGTCGCGTTGGGCACGGTTACGAGGTTGCCGTCCGGGAAGGTTTGGATCGTCGTGCTCCGAGCCTTCACGTCGGTCACCCACCCCTCTTCTCCTGAAGACAGCCGGATGTAGTCCCGCTGACGCACCTGCTTGGACAGGATGATTTGTACACCAGCGAAGAGGTTGCCCAGCGTGTCCTGGAGCGCCAGCGCGACCGCGATCCCCCCGATTCCCAAGGCGGTGATCAGCGCCGTGATGTCGATCCCGAGGTTCTGGAGGATGATGAAGAGCCCCAGGACGCCGACGGCAATCCGAGCGAGGTTGACGACCAGCGTCGGTGACCTGATCGCACCGCCCGCGCGTTCCGACAGCATCTCGACTACCCCACCTACCGCCCGCATCCCGGCGATCACGAGCGACCCGAGCACGAGAACCATGAGCACACTTTGGATCGTGCTCACCAACAGCGAGTCCACCGTACCGACGTTGAGCGCGAGGTAGACGCCACCCGCACCAAGCAACATGGTCCCCACACCACGGATTGATCCGACGAGCAAGTCGTCCCACTTGAAGCGGGTTCGCTCCGCGACCTTGTGTGCCTGTCGGATGACGACGATCTCCAAAACGATGCCAGCGACGAGGCCGCCGACCACGAAACCGACGCGTTGAACCCAAAGATTATCGAGGAACTCCGTCATCTCGATTCAGCCGCCGAAGCGTGCGATGACATCGATTTCAATCCCGACGCTCTTGGGCAGCTTGCCGGCCTCTACAGTCGCACGAGCCGGGCGATGATCCCCGAAATGCTCAGCGTACACTTCGTTCATCTCTTCGAAGGTCCCCATGTCGGCGAGATACACCGTCGTCTTTACGACCTGATTCAGACTAAGCCCCGCCGCATGAAGCACGGCAGCGAGATTCCTCATAACGCGGTCGGTTTGCTCCGCGATCCCACCGTCGATGAGCTCCCCCGTCGCGGGGTCGATCGGAATCTGGCCGGAGGCGAAGACCCACTCCCCCGCGACCACAGCTTGGGAGTACGGGCCGAGAGCCTCGGGGGCCTCAGGCGTATGAATGAACTTCAAGTTGTTCATACGATAGTCGTCCTTAATTATAACTTAGTATGGTAGTTGCCCGTGTGTGGACATTGTATCAGACGTGTCTTCGTAAAGCTCCTCCCTCGTCACGGTCGCCACCCCGGCCTTGGACACCTGAATGGCGGCCGCGTGGTTCGCGTGAACGGCCGCCTCGGGCATCGACGCACCGAGAGCCATCGCGAGAGCCACCACCGCGGTCACCGTGTCTCCCGCGCCTGAGACATCGAAGACGGCTCGGTCCGACGCGGAGAAGAGTGTGGTGCCGTTCTCGGCGGAACACAATGACATTCCGCGTCCGCCGAGAGTCAGGAGAAGATGTTCGCAGTGCAACCGTGACCGAGCCTCCTCCATCCAAGCGCCGTCCTCGGGACGAACCGGCTCTCCCAGCGCATCCTCCAGCTCCTTCGCATTCGGCTTGAAAACTGTCGCCGAGGGGTATCCGAAGAATCGCCGACGCTTGGGATCCACGATCGACGGGACGCCCTCAGCCTTCGCGTCCTCAAGGACCTCCTGGATGATCTCAGGAACCAGTACGCCTTTATCGTAGTCTTCGAGCACGACTGAGGCACAACCGGCGAGTCCCCTACGGGCTTCCTTTCGGAGCAACCGAACGAACTCGGGACCCACGTCATCTGAGTCCTCGCGGTCGATGCGCACGACCTGTTGATGCCCCGCCAAGACACGCGTCTTTACGGTCGTCGGACGCTCCGCGGTCTCCACCAGACCCTCGATGCCCACGCCCAGCGCGCTGAGGCGCTCTCGCAGCTCCCGTCCTGCATCATCGGCGCCCAAGCACCCGACAAGGTCACACTGGGCACCGAGGGCAACGATGTTGGCCGCCACATTGGCGGCGCCGCCCACACCGGCCCATTCCTTCTCGACTTGAATGACAGGTACGGGAGATTCCGGCGAGATCCTCGTCACCGAGCCGGAGACGTACCGATCTAGCATGACGTCCCCGACGACGAGCACCCGCGCCCGCCCAGACCGCGCCAGAATGCCTCTGATGCGGCCAGCGCGTGCTATTGGAGGGTCTGTTCGAGGGCTTCGAGAAATGCAGGGTCTCCTTCCGCAATCGGACCCAGTCTGGTAAAGCGGACCACCCCGTCTCCGTCGATGAGGAAGGACGCGGGGTATCCGATGGGCAAGAAGGCATCCGTACTCACCATGTCGGGATCGTGCAGAATATCGTACGTAACCCCCATCTCTTCGAGAAACTCATCCACCAAGTCGAGGGCGGAAGGAGCGTCGACAGAAACCCCCACGATCATGAGCCCCCGATCCCGATTCTCTTCATAGACGGACTGAAGATAGGGCGTCTCTTGGCGGCACGGTGCACACCACGTCGCCCATAGATTCACGAGGATGCTCTGCCCGGCGTAGTCGGCGAGAGCAACCATACGCCCGTCTTCCAGCGACACCGCCTGGAACTCAGGTGCGGCGTCCCCCACCTGCGGCGGCTGTAGGTCGCCGGGCGCGCAAGCCGAAATCGACAGTAATAGGGCGAATGTGCTCCGCGACATTCGGGTCATTGTACAGCCTCGCTTGTTCTCGCCACTCTCACGCGACGGAGATTTCCGGTTTGAGTCCATGCGAAAACGACTCGGCCTATGCCGTCCAAGATCATTCGAGGGAACCCGCTGTCCCCCCCCGCAGATGTCGTCGTCACAACAGCTTCTCCTCCGATTCGCCCATCCGGCCATACTTCACGCACCAGTATCTCGCCCGAACGAGGCCGCCGCTCCAGCCACATGACCAGAGCGGAGCCATTCTCGAGCCACAGTACATCCACTCGCCCCAGGGGCCTTCCCTCGTCGAAGCGGATCGGCTCACCGAAGCTTACACCCCCGTCGGCCGAAAAGGCCACCCGGGCCTTGGGTTCATCCCCCACACCAGTAAACCACGCGACCGCAAGCTCATTCCCCCGAGCCGCCACGGCGGGACCGTTCACCGGGCAAGCCGGGATCACCCAGCCATCTCGGTGGACCGGTGTACCCTCCGTCCACTGCCCATGGATCAAGCGGGTCAAATATATGTCTCGCACTTCCTCAGCGGACCGATCCCGGTACACGACCACGGGACCGGTGGTCGAGACGGCCGCGTCTGTTTGGCAGCAGTCACAAACGCCCTCGTCGAGGAGTAATTCCGGACCGGGGACTCCACGTTGGTCGAGTGACCGGTATCGCAAATCCATCGCCCCCGGGACGCCTTTCGCCCCGTCCGTGTCGACGGAGTTTCGTGCGTCCAGCCAAACCAGGCCGATTCCCCCGTCGTCCAGGGGAAACTTCGACACGAACCCATGCTCCGTGCGGGTCTCATCCGTATGAGGCGTCCAAGGTTCAGTCCAGGTTCGACCCCCATCCATCGACCGGGCGACCCGAACGCCATAGTCGTACCCTGCGGTCGGACCGCGAAGCAGCCAGTGAGCGATCAGCAAATCCGGCTTCAAGATATCGACCGAAGCAAAATCGGCCCAATTGACGAAAAATTCCCTCTCCGCTGTCGAGCGTGCGACGGTCTGGGCTGTAGCCCACCCCGCCTCATCGAGTGTGGCCATTTTAACGGACCACATATTTTCAGCATCACGCTCTTGCCAACTCAACACGACTTTGTCCCCGAGGGTGGACAGTTTAGG
>CAUZVZ010000111.1:0-9796 GCA_963583605.1 Gemmatimonadales bacterium UBA6960 | reverse complement strand
AAACGCTCATGCTATCATCCGGTCGCGAGTCAAACGACAAGATCGGAGATTAGTCATCATGAGTCGATACGTGACCGAATTCGTTGGGACTTTTTTCCTGGTCCTCACGATCGGATTGACGGCAATGAACGGTACCCCCATGGCTCCTCTCGCCATCGGGTCGGTGTTGATGGCGATGGTGTACATGGGTGGACATATCTCCGGGGCGCACTATAACCCCGCCGTGAGCGTGGCGATTCTGATTCGCGGCAAGATGGAGGCTCGCGATCTGATCCCGTACGTGCTCGCACAACTCAGCGGCGCGATTGTGGCGAGTCTGACCGTGATGCTCATCGTGGGCGATACCTTTGCTCCGGCGCCAGCCCCGGAGGCTGGTCTCGTCGTGGTTCTTCTGTGTGAGGCGCTGTTCACTTTCGCTTTGTCGCTCGTGATTCTGAATGTGGCGACCGACGATGCGACCGCCGGCAACTCTTACTATGGTCTCGCCATCGGATTCACCGTCATGGCGGGCGCCTTCGCCGTCGGAGCCACGTCGGGGGGCGTCTTCAATCCGGCGGTCGGAACCGGCCCCATCCTCATCGATGCCCTCGTGGGCGGTGGAATCTGGGACCACCTGTGGATCTATTGGGCCGGCCCCGTCCTCGGTGGGGTAGCCGCCGCCGGCGCCTTCGACCTACAACACGCCAAGTAGTTCACTCTTTCCCTCGCCCTGTCACGAGCTGGACGAGCTTCTTCAGCGGGTCGTAGGCTTGGTCGACCACCCGCTCCTTCAGCGGGATGATCGCGTTGTCGGTGATGGTGATCCCCTCAGGGCAGACCTTGGTGCAACACTTCGTGATGTTGCACAGACCGATGCCCTGTGATTTTCTCAGATCTTCGCGCCGGTCCTCGGTATCCAGCGGGTGCATTTCGAGCGCGGCGTTGTAGACCAGGAATCGGGGTCCGATGAACTCTTCGTGCATGTGGTGGTCGCGTAGGACGTGGCACACGTCCTGGCAGAGGTAGCACTCGATGCACTTCCTGAACTCCTGGACCCGGTCGACATCCGACTGGTGCATCAACCAAGATCCGTCCTCGAAGTCAGGCTTGCGCGGCTTGAAGGGCTTGATGCGCTTCTTGATCTCGTAGTTCCACGAGACGTCGGTCACGAGATCCTTCATGAGCGGGAACGCCTTGAGGGGCTCGACCGTGACCGGGTGATCCGTGTCCAGGTCACCCATACGCGTCATACACATGAGCCTGGGTTGTCCGTTGACCTCAGCGGAGCATGAGCCGCACTTGCCCGCCTTGCAATTCCAGCGGATGGCCAGGTCGTGCGCCTGCTCGGCCTGGACCTTATGCATGGCATCCAGCACGACCATCCCCTCAGTGAGCTCCGTCGTGTACTCCTTGAACTCCCCAGCCTTGGCGTCGCCGCGCCAGATCTTGAACGTCGCGGTCGCCATCAGCCCTGTTCCTCGATGATCCTCTGAAGGTCGTCACGGACAGGGGGTATCGGGTCTCGCCGCACCTCCATACCCCCATCTGAGTCGCGCTTGAGCACGACAATAAACTCGCCCCATTCCTTGTCCTTGTCGGGGAAGTCGACCCGGGAATGGGCCCCGCGGCTCTCCTTTCTCTCCAGCGCGGCGCGCGCGCAAGCTTCCGAGTTGCTGAGGAGGTGCCGCAGGTCCAAGGCCGTGTGCCATCCCGGATTGAAATGGCGGTCCCCGGTGACACCGATACCTTCGGCCCTGCGGGCGAGGGCGGCGATATCTTCCACGGCCTCTGAGAGCATGCCCTCTTCCCGTACGATCCCCACTTTTTCTTGCATCATGTCCTGTAATTCGAATTGTACGGCATACGGTCCGGCGCCGTCGGTCTGATCCTCGCGTTCCAGCGGGGCCAGTGCGTCCCTGTGCGCGTCGTCGATTTCGGCTTGCCCCAGCGTGCCGCGGCCGTGCTCGTTGGCGTAGGCGGCGGCGTACTCCCCGGCGCGCCGCCCGAAGACGATGAGGTCGGACAGGGAATTCCCGCCGAGGCGGTTGGCGCCGTGCAGTCCCGCGGCGCACTCTCCACCGGCGAACAGCCCGGGAACGGTGCACATCTGCGTGTCGGCGTCCACGCGAAGGCCACCCATGGCGTAGTGCGTGGTCGGCCCGACCTCCATGGGCTCCTCCGTGATGTCGATGCCCGCCAATTCCTTGAACTGATGGTACATGGCGGGAAGCTTCCTCTTGATGTGCTCAGCCCCGTTGGGGACTTTCTCCTTGATCCAAGCGATGTCGAGAAAGACACCTCCGTGCGGGCTGCCCCGGCCCTCCTTTACCTCCCGGACGATGCAGCGGGCCACGTGATCCCGCGTGAGAAGTTCCGCGGGTCGGCGGGCGTTGCGGTCTCCCGTCACGTAACGCCATCCCTCTTCGGGCGTATCCGCGGTCTGGTTCGTGTAGAGGGGCGGAATGTCGTCGAACATGAAACGGCGCCCTTCCGAATTCTTGAGCGCGCCACCCTCTCCTCTCACGCCCTCAGTGACGAGGATGCCGCGTACACTCGGTGGCCAAACCATGCCCGTCGGGTGGAACTGGATGAACTCCATGTCGATCAGCTCCGCCCCGGCCTGGTACCCCAACGAATGTCCATCCCCGGTGCACTCCCAACTGTTGGACGTTATCTTGAAGGCGCGCCCGAGGCCGCCGGTGGCCAGGATCACGGCGCCGGCCTGGAAGACTCTGAATTGGCCGTTCTCCCGGTCGTACGCGAACGCACCGATCACGCGGTCTCCGTCCTTGAGGAGTCGAGTGACGGTGCACTCCTGGTAGTCTTCGAAGCCCTGATGCACACCGTGGTCCTGGAGCGTCCGGATCATTTCCAAACCGGTTCGGTCGCCCACGTGGGCGAGCCGCGGGTGTGCGTGACCGCCGAAGTTTCTCTGAAGGATCTTCCCCTCCTTCGTCCGGTCGAAAACCGCGCCCCACTCCTCGAGTTCGTGGACTCGTGCCGGTGATTCCTTGGCGTGGAGCTCCGCCATCCTCCAGTTGTTGAGGTATTGCCCTCCGCGCATCGTGTCCGCGAAATGGACCTCCCACCCGTCGCGCTCGTCTACGTTGGCCAGGGCGGCGGCCATGCCGCCCTCCGCCATGACGGTATGGGCTTTACCCAGCAGAGACTTGCAGACCAGACCGACCGACGCGCCGGCCGCCGAGGCCTCGATGGCCGCTCGCAGGCCGGCACCTCCGGAACCGATGATCAGGACGTCGTGCTCATGACGCACGCACTCCATCAAAAGAGCCTCCAGTCCACCCATATTCCCATGGACAACATCCGTACGTAGAGGTCCGTGAAGCAGACCCAGATCAGGCTTGTCCATGCCCAGAGCATGTGCCGTTTGTTGAGACATCCGACGCAGGCGTGGGCCGTCCGGCGAACGGGCTTGTCGAAGAGCACATCCAGTCCGCCGCCCACCAGGTGGCGCAGGGAGTGGCATCCGAGCGTATAGCCCCCGAGGAGGATGGCGTTGAGCGTGAGGACCAGCGTGCCTACGCCGAGACCCAGCGTCTCCTCGCCCGTGGCGGGATCGATGAACCAGAGTGCCCGCCACGCGTCATACGAGAGGATTACGATGAAGATCAGCGCGAAGTAAAGGAAATAGCGGTGCACGTTCTGCACGATGAGCGGGAAGGATCGCTCATTCCAAGTGGTGGGCTTCCACCAGACACTGAGGTACGACTTTCTGGGCTCCCCCACCGAACAGTTGGGTGGATCCGCCCACCATGCCTTGTAGTACGCTCCACGGTAGTAATAGCAGGTTGCGCGAAAGCCCCCGGGCGCCCAGAGGATGAACCACGCGGGGGACCACGGGAGCCAGGCCGGCCACCAGGTCGGTTGGGGTCCCAGCAGCGCGTCGGGCGTATCCCCGAAGAGCTCCGGCGAGTACGCTGGCGAAAGGTAATTCCCGAACGTGTAGTACTCGCCTTGAAACGCCGCCCAGGTCAGGTAGCCAAAGAATAAGAGCAGACCCGTGCCCACCGCCACCGGCTGTATCCACCACGCATCGGTCCGCGCGGTTTGTCCAAAAGCGCGGCGGACCGGTAGGAAGGTGGTACCTGACGCCATGTAACTCTCCCTTTAAAACTCCTTTGAGGATCTCGTGTTTTCGGGCCGGCCTCGGCCCTCAGCCAACACAATACGTTTCAAATCCGGAAACGCCAGTTGCGTCAGGCACGAGGAATATAGCCCCGATCGGCGGCCCTCAGGGGCCTGCGACCGAGCGCAGTGCACGCCCGGGACCAAGCCTCAGTTCCCTTCGCGGTCCGGTTCTTCGAAATTCAATGAAATCCAGACGCGACTTGGGGTGGAGAGCACGATCATGGGCCAGACGACGGTGACGAAGATTACGTATGCGACCCTGAGTGGAGAGGGAATAGACAAGGTTCACGAGGCGCTCGACGAAGCGATCGAACGCGCCCCGGAGTCCTTCGGGGCGGAACACTCCATGATCATCGGCCAAGATCGCGTGGCGGCCGATGACCTGTTCGAAGACCGGAGTCCGATAGACGATCGGATCATCCTGGGCCGATTCCAGAATGGTACGGCACAGCACGTGCAACGTGCGGTCGCTGAGGCACGGCGGGCGCTTCCGGAGTGGAGTCTCCTACCCTGGGAGGAGCGCGTGGCTCAGATACGTGGCGTCGCTGAGGCCATCCGGGAGCATCGCTGGGAGCTCTCTGTAATCCTGGGATACGAGGTCGGGAAGAATCGGTTGGAGTCCGTTGGAGAGGTCGAGGAGTGTTCCGATTTCGTCGATTACTACTGTGACCGTATGGAGGAGCACCGCGGGTTCGTGACGCCCATGGACGGGTCCGGTGATGAGCAGATGAGCGTGAGCGTGCTCCGCCCGTACGGTGTCTGGGCTGTGATCTCCCCGTTCAACTTTCCCATGGCGTTGACGGCGGGTCCGGTGGCCGCCGCGCTCGTCACGGGCAATACGGTGGTAGCCAAGCCCTCGCCGATCACCCCCTTCGCCGTGACTCGCCTGGCCGAGATCATCGCAGCCTGCGATCTGCCTCCGGGCGTGTTCAATCTGGTCACCGGAGGGAACGACACGGTATCCAGGGAGTTGGTGGTGGGTGCCGGCATAGACGGGGTGGTGTTCACGGGTTCCTACCAAGTGGGCATGGAACTCGAGCGAGAGAACGCGAAACGCGCGCTGCCCCGACCCTTTCTAGCGGAGATGGGCGGCAAGAACCCCGCGCTCGTCATGCGGTCCGCCGATCTCGACAAGGCTACGGACGGCGTGAAGGCCTCCGCCTTCGGCCTCCAAGGACAGAAATGCTCCGCGTGCTCGCGGGTGTACGTGGAGGGTCCCGTCCGTGAGGCGTTCATCGAGGCCTTGGTCGAGAAGACCCGGAACGTCCGCATCGGCAATCCCTTGGACAAAGACGTGTGGCTCGGACCGCTGATCAGCGAGACCGCATACGACCGGTATCGTGCGGCCGTGGCTCAGGCCGTGGAGGACGGTGGGCACGTGCTGACGGGTGGCGAGCGTCTGTCGGGAGGCCTGTTCGACCACGGGTTCTACGTGGAGCCGACGGTCATCGACGGTTTACCGCTCGATCACGAGTTGTTCCATACGGAGTTCTTTCTGCCGATCACGGTGATTGGCGAGGTGGACGGCCTCGAACAGGCACTGGAGCTTGCGAACGAAACGGAATTTGGACTGACAGCGGGTATATTCTCTGAGGACGATTCGGAGATTCAGGGGTTCTTCGACGGGATCGAGGCGGGCACCGTCTACGCGAACCGTCGGGCGGGTGCGACGGCGGGGGCGTGGCCGGGCATCAACCCGTTCGGCGGGTGGAAAGGGAGTGCCTCCACCGGGGCAGGAGCGGGCGGACCCCATTACCTCCAACAGTTTATGCGGGAACAGAGCCGCATGCGGGTCTTTTGAACGAAGATTCCGGTTGATCGACGTTCCGGTCGCTTGAAGATCGCCGCGATGAACCTCCATGCTCGTTTGCCATGCGGCCGCAGATCTTACAGAATTACTGACTTTTACAAGTGGAAATTACACCACTACTGACGCTGAAACCTGAGCGGGAACAAGGATGACGACATGAGTGAACAGGCAGAGACAGCACGGTTTTTCGAGGCGTCCGACGCGGACCCCTCCCTTCTCAGTGACCGACAGGTTGCGATCATCGGGTTTGGGAGTCAGGGTCACGCCCACGCGCTGAATCTGCGTGACAGTGGGGTGTCTGTGGTCGTGGGACTCTATGAGGGTAGCCCGTCGGCGGAGGCCGCTCGGGAACAGGGTCTTGAAGTGAAGACCGTCGCCGCCGCCGCAGCGTGGGCCGACGTGATTTCGATCCTGATTCCGGATACGAAGCAGGCCGCCGTTTATAACACCGAGATCGAACCCCATCTGTCCGACGGAGACATTCTCGTGTTCGCCCACGGCTTCAACATCCACTACGGTGAGATCGACCCACCCGAGGGCGTCGACACGATTCTGATCGCCCCCAAGTCGCCCGGGGCGATGGTTCGGCGGGAGTTCGTGGCTGATCGTGGCGTCCCGGCGCTCGTCGGAGTGCATCACGACGCGAGCGGAAAGGCTCTCGACTACGCATTGGCGTACGCGGCGGGCCTCGGTTCCACGCGTACCGGTGTTCTTCAGACGACGTTCGGTGCGGAGACCGAAACGGATCTCTTCGGAGAGCAGGCGGTGTTGTGCGGTGGCCTCAGCGAACTCGTAAAGGCGGGATTCGAGACGCTGGTCGACGCCGGGTACGATCCGCGTCTCGCCTACTTCGAGTGCCTGCACGAAATGAAGCTGATCATTGATCTGGCGTACGCGAAGGGCCTCTCGGGGATGCGGGCCGAGATCAGTGACACCGCTGAGTGGGGGGATTACGAAAGTGGCCAAAGGGTGATTGGAGATGCCAGTCGAGCGGCCATGCGCGAGATTCTCGACGAGATCCAATCCGGCGCCTTTGCGGAGAAGTGGATCCAGGAAGCGCGTTGTGGAGCCCCGAACTTCGAACGCCGCCGGCAGGCTGAGCGCGGCCACATCCTTGAAACCACGGGGGATGCGCTTCGCGCGCGCATGTCCTGGCTGTGAGCAAGGGAGGGAGGGGGAAGGCCAACGAACTTCCCGAACGCACGGAGTGGATCTGGCGCGACGGTGAGATCATCCCGTGGGACGACGCACAACTCCATGTGATGAGCCACGTGGTGCACTACGGTTCGTCCGTCTTCGAGGGGATCCGGTTCTACAACACGCCAGCGGGACCGGCCGCGTTTCGGCTCTCCGACCACATGCGGCGCTTCGTGAATTCTGCGCGGATTTACCGGATGGACCTCGGCCTGAGCGCAAGTGGGCTCGCTGAGGCATGCCGGGAGGTCGTGAATCGAAACGGCTTGGCGGAGGGATATCTTCGCCCGGTAGCAGTCCGGGGCCTGGGAGCGCTGGGACTCCATCCCGGAAAAAGCCCGGTCGAGACGTACATCGTTTGTTGGCCCTGGGGCCAGTACCTCGGGACGGAGGCTCTCCAAGAGGGCGTGGACGTGTGCGTCTCGAGTTGGAACCGCCCGGCGCCCAACACCCACCCGACGCTCGCCAAAGCCGGTGGGAACTACGTGATCAGCCAACTCATGCGGCTGGAGGCGGAGGCGAACGGTTACGCGGAGGCGATCGGTCTCAGCACCGACGGACTCGTAAGCGAGGGGAGCGGCCAGAACCTGTTCTTGGTCGAGGGGGGCGTCCTCTACACGCCAATGCTCAACGGCACATTGTTGCACGGAATCACGCGTGACTCGGTCCTGAAGCTGGCTGCTAATCTCAGTATCCAGATGCGCGAGCAATCCGTCCCCAGGGAGATGTTGTACGTGGCCGATGAGCTGTTCTTCACCGGGACCGCCTCCGAGATCACCCCCATACGCAGCGTCGATCGAATCGAGATCGGAGGTGGTGGGGTCGGTCCGATCACACAGAAGCTTCAGAAGGAGTACCTGGGAATCGCCACCGGCGAACGTCCGGATCGTTATGGCTGGCTCGAGCCGATCAATCAGCCCGCTGGCGAGGCGGTCCTGTGAGCGATGGTCCTTTGACCATGATCCATTGAGGGCCGTCCTTTGAAACTACCGCTCATCAGCCATCAGCTCGTTCTCGGACGCGATCGTGCGGCGGCCCGTGCCATGCTCCGCGCCGTTGGACTCCAAGACGAGGACTTCGGTCGCCCGCTGATCGGGATCGCCAACACGTGGACCGACACCACGCCCTGTAACGTCCATCTCCGAGAGCTCGGCGACTGGGTCAAAGAGGGCGTTCGCGAGGCCGGTGGCGTGGCGCTTCAGTTCAACACGATCGCCGTCTCTGACGGAATCACGATGGGCACCTCCGGTATGACCGCCTCTCTCGTGAGCCGGGAAGTCGTGGCCGACTCGATCGAGTTGGTGGGCCGGGCGTACTTCTTCGACGGCGTGGTGACCCTTTCGGGCTGTGACAAGACGATCCCGGGAACCGTGATGGCGATGGCCCGCCTCAATCGGCCGTCTCTTATGCTTTATGGGGGCTCGATCCAACCGGGGCGCCACGACGACCACGACGTCACGATTCAGGACGTCTTCGAGGGCATCGGTGCTGCTGCCGCAGGCCGCATCACGGAGGAAGAGCTGACTTCGTTGGAGCGGGCCGCGTGTCCGGGTGCGGGTGCCTGCGGAGGCCAGTTCACGGCCAACACCATGGCCACCGTGTTCGAGGCCATGGGTGTGTCGCCGATGGGGAGTGGCTCCGTTCCGGCCACCGACCCCGCCAAGGCGGACGTCTCGCGGGCGTGTGGCCGGCTGGTCGTGGAGCTGGTCGAGTCCGGGCTGAAGGCACGCGATCTCATTACGAGAAAGAGCCTGGAGAACGGGATCGCCGCCGCAGTGGCGACCGGAGGATCGACCAACTCCGTTCTCCACCTCCTGGCGCTGGCGCACGAGGCCGGAGTGGAACTTGATATTCGTGATTTCGACGAGATCAGCGCCCGAACACCGCTTATTGCCGACTTGAAGCCCGGTGGGCGTTTCGTCGCCACCGACCTCCATCGGGCCGGTGGCGTGGCGTTGGTCCTACGACGCCTTCTCGAAGCGGGGCTCCTCCACGGTGATACCCCGACCGTGACCGGCCGCACACTTGCTGAGGAAGTGAAGGATGCCACCGAGGAGCCCGGCCAGGAGGTCGTCCGGACCCTCGACGATCCGCTCAAGCCTCAGGGTGGCCTGGTCGTGCTCCACGGCAACCTCGCGCCGGATGGCTGCGTTCTGAAGATCGCCGGAACCGCGCGGACGTTTCACAAGGGTCCTGCCCGTGTGTTCGAGGGCGAAGAGCCCGCTTTCGAGGCGGTCCAGAATGGTGAGATCAAAGATGGCGACGTCGTTGTGATCCGTTGTGAAGGGCCGCGCGGGGGACCGGGCATGCGCGAGATGCTGGCGGTCACGGCCGCCCTCTCCGGCGCGGGTCTCGGCGAGTCTGTCGGCCTGCTGACGGACGGACGGTTTTCTGGTGCGACCCACGGCCTCATGGCCGGGCACGTCGCGCCCGAGGCGGTCGACGACGGGCCCATCGCGGGGGTGCGTGACGGAGACGAGATCACCCTCGACATCGAAAACCGTACGATTACGGTTGATGTCGACGATGAGGAGCTGAGCCGGCGGGCGGCGGAGTGGACCCCCATCGATCGGGGGATTGAGCCGGGCGTGATGGCCAAGTACGCGAAGCTGGTGTCGTCTGCGGCGACGGGGGCCACGACGAGCTAGCGGATTGATTGCTGGG
>CAUZVZ010000110.1:0-9845 GCA_963583605.1 Gemmatimonadales bacterium UBA6960 | reverse complement strand
GATCAGCTGGACCGCACCCCCGCGACTGTGAACCTGGCCACGATGATTGGCCACGGGACCGTCCGCGGACTGGTGGTCGGCGGCGCGGATCGACCCGCCACGGAGGATGAGATTCGGCGCATGCGCGCGCTGATAGGGGAGGCCCTCGATCAGGGAGCGGTGGGATTCTCCTCGGGCCTCGAGTACACTCCCGGGTCCTTCGCCGATGTGAGTGAGCTCGTGGAGCTCGCCAAGGAGCTACGGGGAACCGGCTATCCCTACGCGTCTCACATGCGAAACGAGGACGACGGCGTGTTCGCGGCGGTGGAGGAGACCCTCCACGTGGGTCGGATGGCGGGTGTACCCGTTCAAGTGTCGCATCTCAAGACTCAGGGCGAGCGGAATTGGTGGAAGGCGGGGGCCATTCTTCGGTCTATTGAGGACGCCCGGGCCGCTGGTCTCGATGTGCATTTCGATCGATACCCGTACATCGCCTACGCGACGGGTCTGTCCAATCTCTTTCCCGCGTGGGCACGGGCGGGCGGGAGCGATGCTTTCATCCGTCGTCTTCAGGATCCTTCCCAGCTTCCGGCAATTGAGCGCTTTGCGCGGGCAAAAGTGGCGCTCTTGGGCTCGTGGGATGCTGTGCAGATCAGTTCCACTCGGACCGCCGCCAACGCTTACGCCAGAGGTAGCCGTCTGGGGGAGTTGGCACAGGAGAGGGGCGAGGAACCGTTCGCCCTCACCGTCCGGTTGATGGTCGAGGAGCGTAATAGCGTGGGCATGATCGGATTCGGGATGTCAGAGGAGAACACCGCCGGGTTCCTCGCTCATCCGCTCGGGATGGTGTGCTCCGACGGTGGTTCGTATGCTCCGTATGGTGCCCTCTCCGGGGGCTCTCCGCACCCCCGTGGCTACGGGACGTTTCCCCGTCTGATGGGGCACTACGTTCGGTCCGGAGCACTTTCTCTGGAGCTTGCCGTGCACAAGGCGACGGCTATGCCGGCGCGAAAACTCGGCTTGGCCGACCGAGGGGTGATTGAGCCTGGCGCGTTTGCCGATCTGGTGGCGTTCGACCCCACCACCGTAGCCGATCAAGCCACCTTCGAGAATCCCCATCAATATCCGCTCGGCATCCCCCTTGTCGTGGTGAATGGCCAGGTGACACTGAGGGAGGGTGAGCAGACCGGCGCACGTGCCGGAAGGGCGATTCGGGGCCGGAGAGCGGCCGAGTAGGCCGGAGATCGTGTCCGACGCTTTTGCCAGCCTGGCCCACGACTTGGGTGCGGCCTTCAAAGAGAGTTCCGGCGAGCCCTGGCCGGACGATGTCTTCGAGCGGTGGGCGCTGAGGGTCTTCGCTTACCAATTCGAGACCAATCCGGTCTATGCAGCATATGTCGGAAAACGGGGCGTTACGCCGTCCCGGTTGGCTCACTGGGGTGAGATTCCGTGGGTTCCCGCCTCGGCATTCAAAGCCGTTCCGTTCGTGTCTGGAGACTCCTCACGGGTCCAGCGTGTTTTCCGGACGAGCGGAACGACGGTCGCCGGGCGCCGAGGAGAGCACCACGTCCTCGACCTCAATTTGTACAAGCACTCGCTGGTCCCGAACATGAGGCGCCATCTCTACTCAGGTATACTTCCTATCTTGGCCCTCGCGCCCGCTCCTGCTCAAGCGCCTGAGTCTTCGTTGAGCTTCATGCTCGGTGTCGCGCTCGAAGTGCTCTCCGGAGGAGAGGGCGGGTTCTTCGTCACTCAGAATGGAGTGATCGACACCGTCGGGCTGAGTGCAGCGTTGGTGGAGGCTAGTGCCCGCGAGACCCCGGTCCTCCTCGCTGGAACTGCCTTCGCGTTCGTCCACTGGCTCGACTGGTTGAAGGAGCAGAGTGGTGGATTCAACTTGCCCCCGGGTTCGTTGATCATGGAAACTGGTGGCTTCAAAGGCCGCTCTCGAGTCTTGGGGCGTCCGGAGTTCTACGCGGCCTTGTCGGAGGCCCACGGCGTCCCCTGCGAAGCGATCGTGAACGAATATGGAATGACCGAACTGTTGTCTCAGTTTTACGATGGCCCAGTTGCGGCGACGTCCGGTATGGCCCTGGAGGCCCTGGGGGCTCGCAGGCATGTGCCGCCTCCGTGGGTCCGCACGCGCGTGCTGGATCCGAACACGCTCTCGCCACTTTCGACGGGGGAGCCCGGTTTGCTCTGCCACTACGATCTGGCCAATGCGGGGTCGGTGATGGCTGTCCTCACGGAGGATCTGGGCATTGCGGTTGACGATGGCTTTCGAGTGCTCGGCAGAGCCCAGGGAGCCGAGGCGCGTGGCTGCTCCCTCGCGATGGACGACCTTCTGTCCGGCGTGCCGTCGTGACGACGACCTTCGACGCCTGCTGGCTTCCATCTTCTTCGAGTGAGTCGCCGACTGCGGAGTCGCCCCTCGCCTGGGAGACCATCGACCTCTCTGAGAGCCTCGCGGTTCGCTATCCGGTTTGGTCCGATGATGCGGCGGAATGGCTCCTCGAGGCCTTGAAGGAGGTGGGCACCCGCCTCGCCGATGTACCGGTTCGTGACGTGGTGTCCGGCGTCGGACGGGTGGCGGACCGGTTCTTGGACTCCTCCGATCCGATTCGCAGCCGGGCGATCGACTTGCTTGTGCCCACCGCGGGCATTTCGAAAGAGATGGCTTCGGAGGTGTTGACCGGCATGGCGCGCGACTGGACCGCGGAGCGGCTCGATGAACTCTTGCAGAGGGAGCTGCGCGACCGTGGCGTGCTGGATGGATTCAGCCGGTTGGACGAGGGCCGGAGCATGCGCGCGAGTGGCCCGCCTCTGACTTTTCATGTCGGCGCGGGGACCGTCCCCGGCGTCAGTGTCACATCGATGATTCGCGCTCTTCTCGTGAAGTCGGCGGTCCTCCTCAAGCCCGGATTGGGCGATGTGGTCCTGCCCGTGCTCTTCGCTGAGGCGCTTGCCGAAGAGGCTCCTGAGCTGGCGGGTGCGATGGCCGTGACCTATTGGCTGGGCGGTTCCTCGCCCTTGGAGGGTCTCGCACTCGAGAGGGCGGGGGCCGTGGTGGCGTACGGTAGCGACGAGGCCATCACGTCCCTCAGGGCGAGAACGCCCGTTACGGCACGTTTCATCGCGTATCACCACCGTCTCAGCGTAGGCCTGGTGGGTCGGGGGGCCCTCACGGTTGAGCGCGCGTCTCACGTGGCCCGGATGGCGGCGCGTGCGGTGTCGATGTTTGATCAGCGGGGCTGCGTCTCTCCGCAGGCGATCTATGTCGAGGAGGGGGGCGCCGTCGGTCCCGGGGAATGGGCGGCGCTGCTGGCCTCAGCCATGGCCGACCTCGAAGCGGAGTTGCCGGGCGGATACGTCACCGCCTCAGAGGCCTCGGCCGTCCATCAAACGAGGGGCTCCGCTGAACTCCGTGAAGCCACCGGGAGCGGCGTCCGCGTCTTCCGGGCAGACGAGGGTCTCTGGACGGTGATTCTCGAGGACGAACTGGGCTTCACGCCCTCTTGTCTAAACCGGGTAGTGTCCGTCTTCCCCGCCCCCGATCTTTGTGATGTCGCCGGTTCCTTGGGAGGAGTTGGGCGCTACCTGCAGACGGTGGTGGTTGAAGGGGCGGATGATCGCCTGCCGAAGCTGGCGGAGGCGCTGTGCCGGGCCGGCGCCACACGGATTACGTCGTTCGAGAAGGCGCCCTGGCCACCGCCCTGGTGGCGCCACGACGGCGCTTCGGTCTTCGCGGGATTGATACGCTGGGTCGATCTGGAGGAAATCGATCCCTAGAAGGGTGATCGGAAAGGGGGGTGGGCCCAGTTACCCCTCCTCTTGCTCTTCCGCTCGCCAGATCACCATCTGCCGCCGGCCGTCGGAGGTCTCTTCGACACGCACGGTGAGTGAGTCCTTGGTATTAAGGCCCAAGTCGTCTCGCAACCCCTGTGGAATCGTAATCCGCCCACCCACTCCGATGGACACATCCGTATAGTAGAGCGTGCGATAGATGGCCATCTGCCCTCCTGGAATTTTGCACGATAGGAGGCGAAATCTACAGTGATTAGCAAGGGCGGCAACCGGGTCGGTTCGATGGGTTCGACAGTAAGGCTGAATGAGAGAGGCCTGTTTTTCATAGGATTGCAGAGTTTGCATTGGTCCATGGCGGTGCGATTCTCAGAGGGCCCTGAGGGCCATTACCGATGGATCGGAGGAATCGTTGAGCCACTCTTTCCCAAGCCACCCGCCTGGGTCTGACGCAGCCGTCCGGCTGGATGGGGTCACCAAGCAGTTCGGCGCGCATGTCGCTGTGTCGGACCTAGTGTTGGCGATCCCTCGCGGTAGTATCTACGGACTGGACCCAACGGATCCGGAAAGACCACGACCCTTCGGATGATCATGGGCATCCTACGTCCTGATCGAGGGAGCGTGACGTTGTTGGGCGATGACTCGAACGGATCGGCGCGCCAGCGGGTGGGCTACCTACCCGAAGAACGGGGTGTCTACAAGAAAATGAAAGTGATCGACCACCTCGAGTTCTTGGGAGAGATCAGGGGTATGACGCGCGCCATCGCCCGGCAACGAGCGATGACTTGGTTGGAAAGGCTGGGCCTTCTCGAGTGGGCAGGAAAGAGGGTCGAAGACCTGTCGAAGGGCATGCAACAGAAGGTTCAGTTTATCGGGACCGTGCTTCACGACCCGGAGTTGCTCATCCCAGACGAGCCGTTCAGCGGCCTGGACCCGATCAACCAGAACGTGCTCGAGGAGATCGTCCGCGATTTTCATGCCCGTGGCACGACCATCGTCTTCTCGACACACCTCATGGACCAGGCCGAACGCTTGTGTGAATCGGTTTGCCTCATCTCCAGGGCAGAAAAGGTTCTCGACGGAGACTCGAGAGAAATCAAGCACCGGGAGCGAAGCGGCCTACCCTGCCTGAGATCGTCCGATGGGTCCGGGAAGCCTGACTGTGCTGGTGGCCGAGATCTGAGAACCGGCCCGATTCCTCCGGTGGGTCCAGGAAGCCCGACTGAGAACCGGCTCGATTACTCCGGGTCGGGAAGAACTGAGCGGAGCAGGCTCTGAAGCTGGAAGTCCTCGAAGGCCTGAGCCTTGCTCACGACTTCCTCGTAGGAGGCTTCGATCAGGATGGTGGTCGTGCGCCACGCGGTTCCCGCACCGGCGCTCGCCGCGGGGGAGAAACAGAGAAGGCCCCGGTAACTCGTGGGCGCCTTGGGGTCGTCTTGGAACTCCAAGTGGACTTCCCAGAAGCGGCCATCGTGGCTAATGGTCGCGAGGTGCTCGCCGTTCGGAAGAGGCGCCGCGTTCGAGGACTCGTTCGCTGCATTCATCGTGGCAACACAGTAGCATCGCCTCTATACTCTCGCTACAAGCGGCCCTGCGGCGCCTCCGTTGGCGCGCGTGCCCGTCGTAGGGCACGCCGCACGTCGGCGAGGTCGTTCTTCATCTTCTGTCGCTCCAGGACGTCCAGATTCTGACCGCCAAATCGGGCCCGCAGATAGTAGTCGACGACCGACCGCGCGGGCCAATGCGCGGGATGCCGGGCCCTGGCGAGTTCATCGAGTAGCGACAGCGGCGCCACCCCTTGGTCTGCCCTGAAGCCGGCGCGACGGCAGCTTTCACGGAACTGGAGGTAGAGTTCTACCTCAGGTGAATATCGGCGGGACCTTCTGAGCAGGGCGACCCCACTCACGGTCATCACCATCAAAGTGAGTATGATCCATCCGATGCTGATCCGCGAGGCCGGTAACTGACCCGGAGTAACTTGGCCCTCTGAGGTTTGCGCTCTGAGCAGTTGGGAGATGCGTTGGTACAGTCCGGATTGCGACTCCAGGTTGTAGTCCAGAACCCACTTGTTCCATCGGTGCTGGAGTCCGTCGAACAGGAAGCGGCCCGGCCATAACCAGGAAGTCACCGCCGCGGACGTTCCGGCTCCTCCAGGGGTCGGGTCGAACTGGATCCACCCGTATCCGGGGAACCATACCTCAACCCACGAGTGGGCCTCGTTTTGGGTGACGGCGAGGTACTGCCCGAAGTCGTTCCATTGTCCGCCGAGGAAGCCGTTCACTTCCCGTGAGTGGATACCCAGATTCCTCAGGAGGACCACCATGGCAGTGGAGAAATACTCGCAGTGTCCCTCCCCGCGCTCGAAGAGGAAGTACTCCAGAGTGGCCTCCCGGGCCGAACCCGGGAGTTCGAGGGTGTAGTCGAATTCGGTATGAAAGAAGTCGTTGATTGCGGTCACTTTGTCATAATTGCTATCCAATCCCTGTGTGAGCGAGTCCGCGAGGTCGCTCACCCTCTGTGGAAGAGGCGGCAGCTGGGTGTAATGCTCTCGAGCCGGTGAAAATCCGGAACGCGCTTCCCGCAATGCCGTGGGAGCGGGGCGGTCGGCCACGGACAAGGCCTGGTACGAGGGGCTGCCGGAGCCCCAATAGATGTGGTCGCCCGCGTTGTCGAATAGCGGTTGGATTCGTGGGTTGTCCGAGCGCGCCTCCAACAATGGGTGGAGTGCGAAGAGCACATCCACGTCCAGCGGGGCAGCGTAGATCTGCTGCCGCACCCTTCCGCTTCCCCAGGCCTCGTACCATCGGGCCGGGCCGATGGATGGCGGGAGTCCCGCTGACCGACTCCAGCGCACTCCGTCGAAGCGGTCGTAAGAGCGGCCCCGCCAGTGAAGGGTGAAGGGGTTCTCAGGGGTCCCGTCAGGGAACTCCACGCGGAGCACGATCTCCGGGTTCGGATAAATCCTGGAACCGTGTTCTCCGATGGAAACCTGGTCGGCGAAACCTGCGATGGACGTCGCGAGGACATCTCCGCGAGAGGCCCATCCCCGCGACAACCTCGGGAAGGCGATGAAGACCACTCCGCTCATTATCAGCGTGACGCCGGACAGCCCCCCCATGCCGGCCAGGAATCGCCGGCCCACCAATCTCTCTCGGACGTCATGCCGCTCAGCCTTTCGTCGGAGGTGCCCAACGACAAGCGCGAGGGTCGCCAACACCACGTAGGTCACAAAGGCTAGAGCGAAGAGAACGCCGGGCCGGTAGGCGGTCGAAGCGACGAGAAGTGCGAAGGTGAGGATGTACAGACGGGCGTCGTTCGGAGCGTCGAGCGACCTGAGCGCTTCGGCACACAAGAGCAGCAGCAGCAGGTCCACCACCGGGATCACGACATCGTCTCCGACCAGGAATATGTGATACAAGGACCGCAGTAGAAGAACTATCGCGACGGGCAGCCAGAGGCGCTCGAGCCGTAGGGAGACCGCGAAATTGGGTTGCCAGATGAGGGCGAGGGTCAGGGCCAGGGCCGCCAGGATCATGCTGATCGGCTCGAAACCGGCACCTCCGGCGAACGCGGCGAGGGCAACGAGACCCATGCCCACGACCAGCCGCCGGTGAAGGAGCTCGAGACTCACCCTGCCCTCCGATCCGCTTCAGTCACTCCCGCGTATGCGTGCGTAGGCGCCGCCGGAATGCCCGCGGGATCGATGTAGGCTCCGTACGATGCTCTACGCGCACCCGAGAAGGACACGAGGACGCAGCCCATCGCGTCGATCGGGGGCGCCAAATGGGGAGCGGATGGATGGAAGTCCACCCGCGCGAGGAGGTCCAACACCCGCTCGAGTTGACCGGAGCCACCACCCGGAGCGAGGTCCGACGTACACGTAGTGATTCCGAATTGGCGTCCGATCCGGTACGCCTGGGCGGCCAACGCGGCCGCGACTTCGATAGCCACCTCGGCCTCATCTCCGGGCTCTCCTCGCGTGTCCAGACAAATCCGCACGGTGTCGGTGGTGTCCCGGTCGTACTCCCTTGTCACAGGCGTCCCGATTTTGGCTGTGGTTCTCCAGTGGATGTCCTTCGGGTCGTCTCCCACACGGTACTCTCGTAGTCCCCGATATTCGCCGCGAGCACCGGGAGCGCCTCCTGAGGAGTCGGAAAACGGCTGCCTGCCACGCCCCCCGGGATGGGCCGGGAGGCGTACCGGTCGGTCGGTTCTGGGCCAGATGACGAGTTCGTCCGGGAGCGGGATGTCGCGCTCCCTGGTGAACATCCCGAAGGGGAAGGACGTGGAGAGGGTCAACGTCTTGAGCGCGTACACGCCGCGCTGGACGAAGCGATTCTCCGAGCCTACGGCCACAGAATCACCGGCCCCGACCCGGCTGATGAAGGCGGGCTCCGCGAGCCTCTCTTCGATCAAGTAAACGGCGAGGGTCGGGAACAAGCGCTTCCGATTCGTCACGTAGTACGTGAGGCGAATCGGTCTCTCCACGGTCACGCCACGAGGGGTATGCCTGCGAATCTTCAACTGGCGCAGGACGCGCTCAGAGAGCCATCCGGACAGAGCGATGAAGCCGAGCATCGCTCCGAAGAGAAGATAGAGCAGGTTGTTGCCGGTGTTGACCGCGGCGAACCCGATCGCGAGCGATCCCACGCTGAACAGGGCACCGCCCAGCGTAAAACGGAGCCGGCGCCCGCCGCGGAGCCTCCTCCAGGCGTCGCGCAGAGTGGTCGACACGGACCTTTTCACCCGCCCTCCTTTCCGCACTTCCTCAACAGCCTTTTATACCGGGACTGCGATGTCCTCGAGGATGTCCCGCACGATTGCACCAGCTTCCTCATGCGCTTCGTGGCTGGCAGCGCTTGCCCCTACCGGAAGGATGCGATGGGCCAGGCATGGCACGGCAAGTCTCTGCACATCGCTCGGCACGAGAAAATTCCGGCCGCTGAGAAGAGCGTAGGCCCTAGACGCGCCCAACAGCCCAATGGCGCCACGGGGGCTCACACCCATCTGTAATCGGGGTTCGATACGCGTTCTCTGCACGATGGCCATCACGTACTCGACGAGGGAATCGTCCGCCTCGACTCGCGACACTTCCCGCTGCAGTTCGCGAACCTGGGCCGAGTCGAGGACGGCCTGGATGCGCTTCTCCCACGGATCCTCGTTCGTGGACTCCAAGAGAATCCGTCTCTCGGCTTCTTCGCCCGGGTATCCGATCGTCAGTCGCATGAGAAAACGGTCGACTTGGCTCTCGGGGAGGGAATAGGTGCCGTGATGTTCCAGGGGATTCTGCGTTGCCATCACCATGAACGGTTGCGGCAGCTCGAACGTGTCCTCGTCCAGACTTACCTGCCCCTCTTGCATGGCCTGAAGAAGGCCACTCTGGGTCCGTGGGGGCGCGCGATTGATCTCGTCCGCCAGGACGAGATTGGTGAAGATCGGCCCGCGGCGGGTCTCGAATTGTGAAGTGCGGGGGTTGAAGATCGATACACCCAGGACATCGGACGGGAGGAGGTCGCTCGTAAATTGGATGCGTCGGAACGAGAGGCCCAAGGCGGTCGCGAGGGCGTGGGCGAGCGTGGTTTTTCCTACCCCGGGGACGTCCTCGAAGAGGATATGTCCGCGGGCGAGCAACGCCGCTACGGCAAGACGCACGACCTCCTCTTTGCCGTGGAAAACCCCCTCGACTTCCGCGATCAGGCTGTCGAGCAAATCGAGTGTCGGGGGAGTCTCAGTGATAGCAGCGATATCGGTCAAAGTCGCTCTCCATGCAACGTTCGGCAGGCCAGTCGAGGCCGGGGAAACTAAAACACGCGTGGGCAGAAAAGGTTCTTATATATACACTATTTCTATAGACTGTAAGAGCGTTTTTTCAAGAGTGCAGTAGCGTTGACACGATTTGGAGGCTCACATACCTTCCTGGCCGTTCAGACCAAGAAAATCCTACATCCTCCCACCCCCATCCGCACGGCAGTGCATATGACGAAGCGATGGATAGGTGCATCCGTCGTCGCTCTCTCACTCCTGGTTTCACCGGCGTTCGTTCAAGCCCAGGACGGTAGTGCGGC
>CAUZVZ010000109.1:0-9853 GCA_963583605.1 Gemmatimonadales bacterium UBA6960 | reverse complement strand
TGACCACTCCGACGGAGAAGAAAGAAATTCTGGCGGAATCCGGTCTCGACTATGCGGTCTTCCTCACGTTTTCGCCGATGCTGGCCGCATACAGCCCCCGCCGCTTCGTCGAGGAGATTTTGGTGGAACGCGTGAACGTCGGTGAGTTGGTCGTAGGGTACGACCACCACTTCGGTAAGGGACGCGAGGGCAACGTCGAGATGCTCAAGGTGCTCGGACGTGAGCTGGGGTTCGGCGTCGATGTGGTTGGTCCGGTCGGCACCGAAGGCGATGCGATCTCCTCTACGAAAATTCGCAATGCCCTCCTGGAGGGAGACGTGGAGACCGCACGAAAGGGTTTGGGTCGGCCGTACTCCCTTCGAGGCCTGGTAGTGCGTGGTGACCAACGGGGCCGCACGCTGGGGTTCCCCACCGCGAATCTCGAAGTCCGGGGAGCAGGCGAAGGGGGCAAGCTCATTCCCCAACCAGGTATCTATGCCGTGCGAGGGACGGTCCGTTCGGGCACGTTCGACGGTGCCCTTCACGTGGGGCCCAGGCCGACGTTTCGCGGGTCTCCCCCGACCATCGAGCTGCACCTCCTAGATTTCGAGGACGACATCTACGGCGAAGAGGTCCAGGTCGACTTCGTGAAATATTTGAGGGAGGTGCTGCCGTTCGAAACGAGTGAAGCCCTGGTCGAGCAGATGAAGGCAGACGTCGAACAGGCGCGGCAAGCACTCGGTGATGCTTAGACCGTATACCAAGGGCTGAGCCGCCGGTCCGTTGTTGCTGCACCGGTCTGACGCTAGCTTAAGCGGTTATTTAAATCATGTAGTGTGGGCTTCCCTTGTAGCGCAGACTCCTGCGGAGGCAAAGAACAAGTGACGATCAGTCGAGAAGAAATTATCAAGAAGCACCAGCTCCACGACGGCGACGTCGGGAGCGCTCCCGTCCAAGTGGCGATCCTCACAGCGCGTATCAACGACCTCCGGTCGCACTTCGACGTGCACAAGAAGGATCACCACAGCCGACGCGGCCTTCTAAAAATGGTAGGCCTTCGGCGACGCCTTCTGGAATATATGAAGCGCACGGACGTTGAGCGGTACCGTGACATCCTCGCGGATCTGGGACTCCGTCACTAATCGGTGTCGGACAGGGAATGGCACTCCCAGATTGACCGCCCCTCCCAATTTAGACAGCAGGAGCCAGGAGAATCGGCCCAACCAAACGGCTGCATCCGGCCGGGCACTCCGTGCCCCCCGTTGCGGCGGTCGATCTCTCTTCGGACCCCTGCTGGAAGAACCCGATCGGGAAGTCCCCGACGGGATCATTAGTGCGTGACGGGGTGTTCCCGTCCGCCTGACAGCAGAGAAGAGAGAACATGATCAAGAGAATCGAACGCCAGTTCGCGGGGCGCACATTGAGCCTCGAGTTCGGGCGCATGGCCAGGCTCGCCCAAGGGTCTTGCCTAGTCCAGTTTGGCGACACGGTTGTGCTTTGTGCCGCGACGGTGCAGGACAGCCCCAGCCACCTACCATTTTTCCCCCTTACCATCGAATTCCAGGAGAAGAGCTATGCGGCCGGGAAGATTCCCGGTGGCTTCTTCAAGCGTGAAGGCAGGCCCAGCGAGAACGCGATTCTATCGGCGCGCCTGACAGATCGGCCGATCCGGCCGTTGTTTCCCAAGGGATTCCAACACGAAACGCAGGTCGCCTGCTTCGTGCTCAGTACCGATCAGGAAAACGCGGCCGACACCTTGGCCATGATCGGCGCCTCAGTGGCGCTGAACATGTCGAAAATACCGTTCAACACCTTAGTGGCGACCGTGCGCATCGGACGGATCAAGGGTACGTGGGTACTCAATCCCACGTTCCAGCAGCTCGAATATTCCGATCTCGACATCATGGTCTCGGGCACTGAGGAAGCGATCTTGATGGTGGAGGGCGGCGCGCTCGAGGTTTCTGAGGCCGACATCCTCGAGGGACTGGAAACTGCGCATGGGGGCATCAAAGAGCTCATCGATATCCAGCGCGAACTGCTGGAGGGCCACACCGTCCCCGACATGGATTGGTCGCCGATCGAGCCGGATCAGGACCTGGTCTCCAAGGTGTCCGAGATGGCCGAGAGCCGGATTCAGGAGGCGCTGACTCTGTCGGACAAGGCCGAACGGAACCAGGCGATGGCCGCGGTAGCCGAGGACGTGATTGGCCGCTTGATCGAAGAGGACGAGGCGTACAGCGATGATGAGAAGGCGGCCAAGGAGGTCCTTCGCTCCATCGAGAAGCGGTCCATGCGGCGGCGCATCCTGGATCAAGGCGAGCGAGCCGACGGCCGTGGCCTCGATGAGGTGCGCTCCATCACGTCGGAGGTCGGGGTCCTACCCCGGGTGCATGGCTCGTCCCTCTTCACGCGGGGCCAGACGCAGGCGTTGGTGGCCACGACACTCGGGACGTCTCGCGACGAGCAACGGATCGACACGATCGACAGCGCCGAAGAGGTCACCAAGTCGTTCATGCTCCACTACAACTTCCCGCCGTTCTCGGTGGGCGAAGCGCGCCCCTATCGTGGCACCTCGCGGCGAGAGCAGGGGCACGGGGCATTGGCCGAACGGGCCATCCGTCCGCTTCTCCCGGCCTACGACGACTTCCCGTATACCATTCGGATCGTCTCAGACATCCTCGAGTCGAACGGCTCGTCGTCGATGGCTTCGGTGTGTGGAGCCTCGCTAGCGCTCATGGACGCCGGTGTGCCGATGAAGTCGGCGTGTGCCGGGGTCGCCATGGGGCTGATCAAGGAAGGGGACGAGGTCGCGGTGTTGACCGACATCCTCGGGCTCGAGGACGCGCTCGGCGACATGGACTTCAAGATCGCCGGAACCAGAGAGGGTGTGACGTCCATCCAGATGGACATCAAGATCGAGGGCCTGACGCACGACATCCTGAAGACCGCGCTCGAGCGTGCCCACACGGCCCGAATGCACATCCTCGACCTCATGGATCAAGCCCTCGCGGAGCCGAGAAGCGATCTCTCGCAGTACGCCCCCCGGATCGTGAGCATCCAGATCAACCCCTCGAAGATCGGCGACATCATCGGTCCCAAGGGGAAAACGATCCGTGCCATCCAGGAAGAGTCCGGGGCGAAGATCGACATCGATGACAGCGGCTTGGTCAAGATTGCCGCCGTGTCCGGCGAGGCTGGAGCGCGCGCTCGTGAGATGGTCGAGGCGATCGTTCAGGAGCCTGAGATCGGAAGAATCTACGAAGGCCCGGTCAAGAACACGACGTCGTTTGGCGCCTTCATAGAGATCGTTCCGGGCGTGGAGGGACTGTGCCACATCTCAGAGCTTGCCGATGGCCGAGTGGAGAAGACTGAGGACGTGCTGAACAAGGGTGACATCACCCGAGTGAAGCTTCTCTCCATCGATGAAAAAGGCCGTCTTCGACTCTCCCGTAAGGCCGCGCTCGCGGAGGACGCTGCGGGAGGTTCCGACGGCGACGCAAGTTCTGACGAGGGTAAGTCGGAGGAGGCCCAGGGCTGAACCCACACCGGGCTGAGTGACTCGTTGGGGGGTGCGGGTGGAAAGCCCGTGCCCTCCTTCTTTCTATGAAGGCTGTGGAAGAAATACAGCGTGGGAGCGCCGACGAAATGCGTGAAGCGTTGCTCGACAACGGCATACGCGTCCTAACCGAGCGGAGGCCCGACGTACGATCGGCCGCAGTGGGTGTTTGGGTCGAACAAGGTTCCGCCCACGAAGCGCCCGAATCGGCTGGTGTGAGTCATCTGATGGAGCACCTCGTATTCAAGGGTACGGAGCGCCGGAGCGCCCATGAAATTGCGCTCTCCCTGGAATCCCTCGGGGGGAGCCTCGATGCGTACACGACTCGCGAGTTCACGAGCTATCAAGCTCATGTGCTCGACGAGCATTTGCCCGTGGCGCTCGATGTCCTCGCGGACCTGGTTCTCAATCCGCGCTTGGACCCGGCCGACCTGGAGCTCGAAAAGGGCGTCGTGATCGAGGAAATCGCCGGGGTCGAGGATACGCTCGACGACCTGATCTTTGATCTCCATGGCGCAGAGTTCTGGAGTGGCCATACCTATGGGCGACCGATTCTCGGCACGCGCGAGACAGTGCGAGCATTCCACATCGACGACCTTCGCTCGCTCCACACCGAGCGTTATCAGGGGAAGAACATCGTCCTGGGATGCGTGGGGAATATCGAACATGAAGATGTGGTGAGCCGGTTGACCGAGCTCTTTGGTGAAGTGGATTCGGGAAGCGCTTCACCCGAAATCGCGCAACCCATGGGGACAAACTCGGGTCGGATTTCGGTGGTCAGAGATGCGGCACAGGCCCACGTCGTAATCGGTAATTCGACGCCGTCCTATGGCGATCCGATCCGTAACGCACTCACCTTGACCTCCGGAGTCTTCGGCGGTGGCATGAGTTCCCGGCTGTTCCAACGGATTCGCGAGGAGTTGGCCCTGGCGTACGTCGTCTATTCCTTTCAGTCCTTCTACAGCAAAGCCGGAATGGCGGGTGTCTACGTGGGAACCAGGCCGGAGGCCTCCGACGACGCGTTGGAGGAGATTCTGGGTGAATACGCCACGTTGTTCGAACACGGGATTACGGATGAGGAGCTCGAACAGGCCAAGAGCCAGGCGAAGGGCCGATCGATTCTGGCGATGGAGTCGACCGGGGCGAGACTGCTTCGCTTGGTGGGGTTTACGCTTCGTGGGGAGCCCTATCGGGACCTGGACGAGTCTCTCGCTAGGATCGACGCAGTGACTCAGGAAGAAGTGAGCGCGGCTTGCCAGCGGTTCTACAATCCTGAGGACCAATTCATCCTGACTCTGGGACCTGCGTGATATGCTGATCGGAGTCCCGAAGGAGATCAAGCCGGACGAGTATCGGGTCGCCCTCACGCTCGCCGGTACCGAGGCGCTGACCTCAGCAGGCCATCAAGTGCTGATCGAGGCGGAGGCTGGACTGGGCAGCGGGTTCACCGACGACTTCTATCTCCATGGCGGGCGCACAAATTTCGGATTCGGCGGACGACATCTGGGCCCGGGCGGATATGGTCATAAAGGTCAAGGAGCCCATCAAAGCCGAGTGGCCGAAAATTCAGAACGGTCAGGTTCTCTTCACCTATTTCCACCTCGCCTCATCACTCGAATTGACCGAGGCCCTCCGTGCCTCCGGGGACGTGGCCATTGCCATTGCTTACGAAACCCTAGAGTTGCCCGATGGCGAGCTTCCGCTGCTGACCTCGATGAGTGAAGTGGCCGGCCGCATGGCCGTCCAGGAGGGAGCGAAGTACCTGGAGCGGCATTCGGGTGGAAGGGGCGTCTTACTCAGAGGGGTCCCCGGCGTACTTCCCGGTAAGGTGGTGATCCTGGGTGGGGGTGTGGTCGGGATGAACGCCGCCATGATGGCCGCGGGGTTGGGCGCGAGGGTGGCGATCCTCGACCTATCTCTGCCGCGGCTTCGGCATCTGGAGGGCATCATGCCGGCCAACGTCAATCTGCTTTTCTCGACGCGTTATGCGATCCGGAAGCAGATCCGGGAGGCCCACCTCGTGATCGGTGCGGTTCTCCTCCATGGTGCCAAGGCTCCAAGCCTGATTGTGGCGGACGACCTCAAGACGATGAAGCCGGGTTCCGTGATCGTCGACGTGGTGGTGGATCAAGGTGGGTGTGTAGACACGATTCGGGCCACGACACACGGCGACCCGATCTACACGGTGCACAAGGTGATCCACTACGGGGTGGCCAACATGCCGGGAGGGGTCCTGATGACCAGCACGCTCGCGCTCACCAACGCGACCTTGCCCTACGCGGTTGATCTGGCGGACATGGGTTGGCGCAGCGCTTGTTTGCACGATCCCGCACTAGCCCAGGGAGTGAACATCGTGGATGGGCGTATCACCTATCCGGGTGTGGCCGAGGTGTTCGGTCTCGACTGTGCCGACGTTCAAGCGTTCCTGGTGTCCCCCGGCCCAGGCTTAGGGGCCCAGTGAGCGACGTCGTCCGCTTCAAGCGGCTTCCGGCGAATCCGGATCTGCCGCTGCCTTCCCGAGCCACACCACATGCGGCGGGATACGACGTCCGGTCGGCGGAAGAGGATTTCGTCCTCGCTCCCCAGAAAATTCGCTTGGTCGCGACCGGTCTCGAGATGGAACTCCCTGAGGGTATGGAGTGCCAGGTGCGACCCCGTTCGGGCCTCGCTCTACGCCATGGCGTCACGCTCCCGAACAGTCCCGGGACGATCGATCCAGACTACCGGGGCGAGCTCCGAATCATCCTTCAGAATAGCGGTGCTGAGCCCGTCTCCTTCACTCGGGGCGACCGGATCGCACAGCTAGTTTTTCACCGCTTTTCTACACCCGAGGTGGTCGAGGCGTCGGAATTGGGCGCTACGGCGCGGGGCAACGATGGCTTCGGGAGTACAGGAATCGAGTGAACGTATGGCGCGGACCGCGCAACTGACCGTTTGACAATTACTTGACGTAAAATCTCTTCTAGGCATCTTGGGGAATGGCGGTGTGATGTTTGCGCCTTAGTGGTATGACGCCTACAGGCCGTGCTCACCTCAAGGATTTTCAAGAATTTTGAACTTCGCCCAGTGGTTGGAAGCGGGACGGCTGATTCCGGTAAACGACATCGCGGTAGATCTCGGGACAGCCAATACCCTGGTATACGTAAAGGGCGAAGGGATCGTCCTCGACGAGCCCTCAGTGGTCGCCATCGAGAAGGAGACAGGCCGGATCACGGCGATTGGCCTGGAGGCCAAGCGCATGTTGGGCAGAACGCCTGAGGCGATCGAAGCGGTGCGTCCGCTCAAGGATGGTGTGATCGCGGACGTCGACATCACTGAGATGATGCTTCGCCACTTTCTCAAGCAGGTCACGGCGAAGCGGGTCTTCCGTATTAAGCCTCGGGTCGTGGTGGGGGTGCCGTCCGGGATTACAGAGCTGGAGCGGCGTGCGGTCCGCTCCAGCGCTATGTCTGCGGGTGCCAAGTCGGTCTACATGGTCGCGGAGCCGATGGCTGCCGCCATCGGCGTGGGTCTCCCCGTCGAGACTCCTACCGGCAACATGGTGATCGACATTGGCGGTGGAACCACAGAAATCGCTGTCATCGCCCTGGCGGGTATCGTGTCCAACACGTCGATCCGGGTAGGTGGCGACGAGTTCGATTCTGCGATCGTGACCTTCCTCCGCAAGAACTACAACCTCCTGATCGGGGAACCGACGGCGGAGGCCATCAAGATTCAAATCGGCTCCGCCTTCGAAGTGGGGGAGGAGCGCGGAATGGACGTGAAGGGCCGGGATCTGGTGAGTGGTATTCCCAAGACCGTACACGTTCATTCGCAGGAAATCAGAGAGTGCATCCAGGAGCCGATCCAATCGGTTGTGGAAGCAGTCCGGCGCGCTTTGGAGATCACGCCGCCTGAGCTCGCCAGTGACATCGTGGATCGCGGCATCGTTATGACAGGTGGTGGCGCACTCATTCGCGGTATAGATCGTCTCCTTCAGCATGAGACGAACTTGCCAATCCACGTGGACGAGGATCCACTCAGCTGTGTGGTGAGGGGTGTTGGCCGAATTCTCGATGACCTGCAAAAGTATCGTACGGTGCTGAGTACTTAGAGCGGCGGGACTATGCCCAACTACAAGAGTCACGCCAACGGATCCCGAAAAGCCCAAAGTGGCTTGGTCTCCTTCGGCTTTTTCGTGCTCTCAGTGATCGCTCTCTACCTCCCCGCCCCTTCGCAGGATGAAGTAGCGTCGCTCCTCCGCGGCAGCCTGCTTCGACCGTTCGTTCTCGCCCAGGAGGGTTTGGTCCGGAGGGGCATCCACGCGGCGGACACCGAAGTCCTTCAGCGGCAGCTGGACTCCCTCGAGGTCGTGATCGCGAACAGCAACACGCTGTCTGAGGAAAATGGCAGGCTACGGGGTCTCCTCACGCTGTCGAACCGGAATCCGGCTCAGTATGTGGCCGCCAGTGTCATCAGGTCCGGCACGCCGGGTTCGGAGAGTATGTTCATGCTCAATAAGGGAACCCGCGATGGGGTGACGAACGATTCCCCGGTGATCATGGGACGTGGGCTCCTCGGCAGGGTGCTCGAGGCTCAGGCCACACGATCCACCGCCATGGACTGGACGCATCCTCAATTTGCAGTAAGCGCAATGACGGAGGACGGCTCCATTTATGGGCTGGTCCAGGCCAGCCCCGGGCGTTTTCGTGAGTCGGATAGATTGCTCCTGGACGGCGTTCCGTTCCAGGAGGAGTTGGAGCCGGGGGTGACCCTGGTCACGAGTGGATTGGGGGGTGTCTATCCCCGAGGAATCCCGATTGGCGTTGTGATCGAGGGGTCGGACGCCCAGGAGGGTTGGAAAAGGTCATACTGGTTGCGGTCTTTCGTGTCGCCTGGGGAAGCCACGCACGCGAACGTGCTGGTGTCGCAAGATGGGGAGTTGCGCGAATCAAACTCGTGGTCGGAGGGCGACTCCGTGGTCCCGGGCCCAGCGACGCTGCCTGAGGAATCCGCTTCGGGTATACGCAACACGGAAGCCAGTACGCGTCAGTGAGACCCCCACTGCGCATCTGGGGTGTCGTGGGGTTCTTGATCCTTTTGCATTTCGGTCTCCACCTGAGCCTTGGTCTCAGTGAGAGTGCACCGGATCTCCTCGTAGTGGCTCTCCTCATCGCGGCGAAGGAGGTGGACATCGGGCGGGGTGCCGGGCTCGGTTTCTTCTTAGGGCTTCTCGACGATGCCTTCTCCGTACTGGCGTTTGGTGCTAATACGTTTGCCATGACCCTCGTGGGCATGGGTGGCGCACGGACCAGAGATCTGTTCGTGGGTGATTCCCTTTTTTTCCTGACAACGTACCTAGTCCTGGGTAAGTGGATGAGGGATTTTCTCCATTGGGTTGCGGTAGGGGAGGGTTTGAGGGAATCCTTTGTTGATACGATGTTGATTCAATCCCCGATCTCGGCTGTGTACGCTGGCGTGGTCGGGCTGGTTGTGATCGCGATCAGTGGTCTGGGCTGGGAGACGGTCCGATGAGGGTGATACATCCGCACGACAGACGCCGCCGGGCGACGGGAGCGCTCAGGGTCATTGCCATCGTTCTCAGCGCGTTGGCCCTCCAGTTCTTCCGCGTCCAGATACTCCAGTCGAACGACTATATGCTTCGGTCGGAGTCGAATCGGCTTCGACCTCTCCCGGTCGCCGCGCCTCGTGGAACCATTTTCGATCGCAATGGCCGGGTCATCGCCGACAACGTTCCGGGATACGTCATCTACGTGCTCCGGGAGTCGCAGGAATCGACCCGACAGACCTTGGAGCGACTCAAGCCCCATCTCGGACTTTCGGACGAACGGATCGAGATTCTGATGGGGCGATATCAGCGATGGGAGCCTCTGGTCGTCGAGATCGATGCCGATTTCGATGCGGTCTCCGTCCTCGAGGAGAGACGCGAAGACTTTCCCGGTATCGTCATCGAGACGAGGCCGAAGCGGCGCTACGTTGCGGGGAGCGCCGTGTCTCACGTTTTGGGCTACGTCAACGAGATCACGGCTGAAGAACTCAGCGAGCCTCGCTTTTCGGAGTACGAGCCAGGCCTCTTGATCGGCCAGGGGGGCGTTGAGCGCCAGTATGAGGAGCGACTCCAGGGGCGCCGAGGCGTGCGATATCTCGAGGTCGATGCCTTGGGTCGCATCGTGGGGTCGATCACGGGGATTGAGGAAGACCCCGGTCAGCCCGGCGAAGATATTCGGCTCACGCTGGATCTCGACTTGATGGAGTGGATTCACAAGATCTTCCCCGACTCGCTCAATGGGGCCGTGGTCGCCCTGGACCCGGCGGACG
>CAUZVZ010000108.1:0-9922 GCA_963583605.1 Gemmatimonadales bacterium UBA6960 | reverse complement strand
GGAGGCGTTCAGGAACGCCGGAGAGGACACACGCATCGGCGTCGTGCTCTTCACCGGGGAGGGACCTGCTGAGGACGGCGGGTACGCTTTCTGCTCCGGGGGAGATCAGAGGGTACGCGGCGAGGGGGGCTACGTAGGGTCCGACGGCGTGCCCCGCCTCAACGTGCTGGAGCTCCAACGCTATATCCGAAGCATGCCCAAACCCGTCATCTGCATGGTGGCGGGGTACGCGATCGGTGGTGGGCACGTGCTGCACGTCGTGTGCGACCTCACGCTCGCCGCCGACAACGCGGTCTTTGGGCAGACGGGCCCCAAAGTCGGCAGCTTCGACGGAGGCTTCGGTTCGTCTTTCCTGGCTCGTATGGTGGGCCAGAAGAAGGCGCGGGAGATCTGGTACCTGTGCCGCCAGTACAGCGCCGAAGAGGCGCGTGAGATGGGAATGGTCAACGCGGTGGTGCCGCTGGACGAACTTGAGGCTGAGGGCTGGAAATGGGCCCAGGAGATCCTCGACAAGAGCCCGCTCGCGATCCGCTTGCTCAAGTCGGCCTTCAACGCCGACGTCGATGGGCAGGCGGGGATCCAGGAACTCGCCGGGAACGCGACGCTTCTCTTCTACATGACGGAGGAATCGAAAGAGGCGAAGAACGCGTATCTGGAGAAGCGCGAACCGGACTTTCGCAAATTCCCATGGCTGCCCTGGTAGGGTCGGCCCCGATGCCATCCATCCCGTGACGGCCGTCTCCCTCTGGATTCAGGCTGCACGCCCCAAGACGTTGACCGGCGCGGCCGCTCCCGTGTTCGTGGGAGCCGGGCTGGCGGAGGCGCACGGGACTCTCGCTCTGCTCCCGGTGGTGGCGGCGTTTGCTGGGGCGATTTTCATCCAGATCGGGACCAACCTCGCCAACGACTACTACGACTTCGTGCGGGGGGGCGATACGCCGAACCGGGTCGGTCCGGTGCGAGTGACTCAGGCAGGTCTGATCCCCGCTGAACACGTGTGGCGGGGGATGGTAGTGGTACTCGCCGCCGCCGTCGCGGTCGGCGTCTACCTGGTGTTCGTGGGCGGATGGCCGATCGTGTGGATCGGTCTCGCGTCGCTCCTGTGCGCGGTCGCCTACACCGGCGGGCCCTTTCCGCTCGCCTATCACGGCTTGGGTGACCCGTTCGTCTTCGTGTTTTTCGGTCTGATCGCGGTGGGTGGCACCTATTGGGTGCAGGCGCTCGCCTTCCCTGGCGATGTGCTCGTGGCCGGGGCGGGCGTGGGCGCGCTCACCACGGCGATTCTGGTGGCCAACAACCTTAGGGATCTCGAAACCGACGCAACGGCCGGCAAACGTACTCTGGCCGTGCGGTTGGGCCGAAATGGGAGCCGGGCTGAGTACGCCGTCCTGATGGCGGTCGGCTTCGTCGCTCCGGTGTTGGGCGTTGGTCTGTACCAGTGGCCATCGGCCGCGCTGATCGCCCTCGCCGCTGGGGCGGCGTCCGTCTCTCCGGTGACCCTCGTCATGACCAGGGACGACCCACGAGAGCTGATCCCGGCGCTGGCTGGCACCGCTCGTGTGGTCGGGCTGTACGGCGTGCTCTTGGCCGCGGGACTGGCATTCGGGTGAGCGATCCACTCCGGGCGGCGGCCCAGGATCGCCCCGACGCCCCCGCGCTGGACGACGGCGAACGTGTATGGACGTACGCCGAACTCGACGCAGCGGTGGGCCGAATGGCTCGCCGCCTCGCGCCTCTCGGGGCGCGCCCCGGCTCGACCGTCGCGCTCGCGGCTCACCCGAACCCGCTATCCATCCAGGCCGTGTGGGCTGTCGCAAGGACCGGCGCCGTCCTTGCATCCCTCAATCCCCGGTTGGGCGCGGCCGCCATGGAGCGGGCGCTCGATACCCTCAGGCCCGACCTGATCCTCAGCACCGAAGAGGACGTGCACGAGGCGGCGCTCGATTCGGACTGGGTCACGCCGCTCGACGATCTGCCCAAGGCGGCCGCCGCCGCGCCCGAACTCCAACCCGAACCGAGTCCCTTCGCCCTCCTCTGGACCTCAGGCACGTCCGGTGACGCCCGCGCGGTCTCGATCCTTTCGTCGGCCCTAGACGCGAGCGCCCGCGCCTCTGTCGCGCGCTTGAGCCTCACCGAAGCGGACCGCTGGTACGCTTCCTTGTCCCTTGGCCACATCGGTGGGCTCGCGCTTGTGCATCGAGCGGCCCATGTGGGCTGCACGCTCCTGGTCCGGGGCCGGTTCTCCCCCGAGGTGCTGGCGGATTTGATCGATCGGGACGGTCTGACACACGCCTCGGTCGTTCCCACCATGCTGAGGCGGCTGCTTGAGGTGAGAGGAGGGGAACCAGTCCCCTCGACCCTGCGGTGCCTTCTGGTCGGTGGTGCGGCGGCGGGCGGTACGCTGGTTCCGGAGGTTCTCGAACTGGGATATCCTCTCGCCCTGACGTACGGCTTGACGGAGGCCTGTTCGCAGGTGGCGACTGCACCGCCGGACCTCGTGGCGGAGAAGCCGGGCACGGTCGGCCCTCCGATGGACGGCCTCGAAGTCCGGATTTCAGACGATGGAGAGCTCTGCGTAAGAGGCGATACGGTCTCCCCCGGTGCGGCGGACGGGGAGGGGTGGCTTGCGACGGGCGATCTCGGATGGCTCGACGGCGATGGCCATCTCTGGATTTCTGGCCGAATCGGTGATCGAATCGTGACCGGAGGCGCGACCGTCGATCCGCGATCGGTGGAGGCCGTGCTGGAGGGCTTACCAGGCGTCGCCAGCGCCGCAGTCGCGGGCGTTCCGGACGACGTTTGGGGCGAAGCGGTCGTAGCGCTCATCGTACCCGACCCGGGGGTGGAGGGGGATTCGAGGGCGTTGATGGCGCGGGCCCGGGAACAGCTTTCGGCTTCTGAGTTACCGAGGCGCCTCGAGTTCATCGACACCCTCCCGGTCAACGCGAACGGTAAAATCGATCGGGGCAGGGTCCGAGCGGCCTTTTCGGGCAGCTCGATCGCTTGACAGCGCTTGATGGCCGCCTTGTGACAGTCTTCTGACAGCATGAAGATGGCGCTTGTTGGGAACTGTACGGCGTGGCACCTTCCGTGCCTGGTTCAGAGGAATCCCGATGCGGCTGGCCGAACCCCGACTGAGTAAAATGAGCTTATTGGAAGAGTATCTCTGGCGCGGCATGTTGCAGGACTCCACCGAAGGAGTCGAGGCCGCTCTCGCTGAGGGTCCAGTAACGGGGTACATCGGCTTCGATCCCACTGCGGGCAGCCTTCACGTGGGCAATCTCGTCCCCATCATGGGCCTCGTGCACCTGCAAAGGGCAGGGCATCATCCGATCGTGCTCGTCGGCGGGGGAACGGGGCTCATTGGAGACCCCTCCGGCAAGACGGAGGAGCGCCAGCTCCTCACGAAGGAAGGAGCGGCCGAGAACATCGCGGCTATCCGTCGGCAACTGGAGCACTTTCTCGACTTCGACGGCTCCACCAACCCTGCGCAGACCGTCAACAATCTGGACTGGCTTGGCGAGTTCTCCATGGTCGACTTTCTCCGAGACGTCGGAAAACACTTTTCCGTGAAGGCGCTTCTCAAGAAGGAGTCTGTTCGGCGACGGGTGGAGGAGGAGGAAACGGGGATTTCCTACACGGAGTTCAGCTACGCACTCCTCCAGGCGTATGATTTCGTGGCGTTGAACGAACGCCACGGCTGCACGCTCCAGATGGGCGGCAGCGACCAGTGGGGGAATATCACGGCGGGCATCGACTTGGTCCGCCGTATGCGAGGAGAAAAGGCATACGGCATCACTTACCCGCTCCTGACGGGGGCCGGTGGGCACAAATTTGGCAAGAGCGAGGCCGGCGCCATTTGGCTCGACGCGGCGCTCACGTCACCCTACCGGTTTTATCAGTATTGGGTGACAGTCGATGACCGGGACGTCATTCGGTATCTCCGCTACTTCACGCTGCTCGGTCCTGAGGAAATTTCGGAACTGGAAGCGAATCATACCGAGCGCCCGCACGAGCGTAGCGCCCACCGTGCGCTCGCTGAGGACGTGACGCGGCGCGTCCATGGCGCCGATGGTCTTGCGAGTGCGCAGCGGGCGACCGAGGTGCTTTTCGGTGGCGAGATTGGCGAACTCGGGGCGGATGAGATCGCGGACGTCTTCTCAGATGTTCCGTCGAGTGAGATCAGCCGGGCCGGGTTGGAGGGGGACGGCGCTGGAGTCTTGGACCTGTTCGCGGGCGCGGGTGTTTGCAAGTCCCGGGGAGAGGCCAGGCGTTCCGTCGAGGGTGGGGGTCTCTCCATCAACAACGGCAGAGTCGAGGACGTCGAGGCGGCGGTCACCCTCGCAGATGCGATCGAGGGGAAGTTCCTGATTCTTCGGAAGGGCAAGAAGACCTATCACATGGTGCGTGTCGTGTAACTGAGCAGTGGTAGGGCAACACTCACCAAGCAAAACCGCCCCCGTCCGGGCTGAGCCGGATGGGGCGGTGCTGATCCGTGGATCTGCTTCTAGAAGATGGTTTGCCAGGAAGCGACCAGTGTCCGATGAGCCGACATCTGGGGCCCATTGAGATCCTCGTGGACCGGGTAGTAGAACTCGATCGAGATCCGAGGTCCCGCCGCCATGCCTTCTCAGAAGTAAAGGTTCAATCCGATCGGGACCGTGACACGTTCTCCCCCTTGAGCGAACGGGTTCGCAAGAGGATCAACCGATCCGTCCGTGCGTGGGTCGGATCCGGCGACATCCGACTGATTTTCGAAAAGGCCTCTCAGGGAAACGCTCACCCAATCAGAGAGATTGTAGGCGCCCCACACGGAGAAGCTGAACTGGTCACCCAGGCGCTACCCTTTATTGTTGTTCTTGAAGCGGATGACGGAGTTGATCTGGGCTTCAATCGAGGCAATGTCGTTCTGTACTTGAAACGTTCCGCCGGCCAGGATGTCCAGACTACCGGAGCCGCCCTGCATCGTGAAGGGTAGCACCCCCCGGGTCAACGTTGCGGTGGTGCCCCTCTTGCTGATCTTCCCCGTCGGCAGCGTCGCTCCAAGCGTAAGGTTCAGCCGATATTCGTCCCTCTCGAGGATGTCGAACAACCCCCGGAGGCTGATGTCGCCGATGAACTCGGGTTGGCTCTCGAAAAACCCGGTGGCCGTCTCGTTGAGAATCTCGTTTCTCACCCACGGCACTGAGACTTCCACTGTGGTGAGGTCGAGTGTGGTGAGGTCGAGCCCGAACCGAACGTCGAGCTCTCCCGTCCAGCGGTCGTGTGTCAGCGGAGCGACCGTGAAGAAGTCCAGAACCTCGACGTCGCTGATCTCCTGCGTGCTGAGGAGCGTACCCCCTGAACTTCTCCGGTGAATACCGGTAGCCCACATAGAGTTCTCCCCCTCCAAGCGTGAAGTCCGCCTTGACGCCGGCGGGAGCATGTTTGTCGGGACGGGCTGACGTCCATTGGATATCTTCGGGTATGAAGTCTTGCGCCAGGGCCGGCATCGCCACCAGCAAGCCAGTGCGAAGTAGTCCGGTGGCTACGATCTTACGATCCATGAGATCTTTCCTCAGGGAGTTGGAAGCAGTCTGCTCGTAGCAGATATGGCGGCCGGCCGTCGGGAACAAGTGTTTCTTTTTCCGTGCCCGATTTGGACGTGTTTCGGGGATTCGCGAAGCCCCACTCTTGACCCCGCGGGGCAGCTTGTGCAAGCTCTTTCCATGAACGAGTCTCAGCCACTAGTGGGCGTCGTCATGGGATCCAAGTCGGATTGGGAGGCTATGCGACGCGCGTCGGAAACGCTCGAATCACTCGGTATCGCCCATGAAGTCCGAGTGATCTCCGGCCACCGCACACCAGACCTCTGTATCGAGTATGCTGCCACCGCGGAAGAGCGCGGTCTCGAGGTCATCATCACTGGAGCGGGCGGGGCGGCCCACCTCGGGGGAATGATGGCTGCCAAGACCCTCGTTCCGGTTCTGGGCGTGCCGATGAAGGCCTGGGCGCTGGACGGGTTAGATTCGTTGCTGTCGATCGTGCAGATGCCGGCAGGCATTCCGGTCGGGACACTCGCCATCGGCAATGCGGGGGCGACCAACGCGGCGCTGCTAGCCGCTGAAATACTAGGGAACAAGTATCCTGAGATCCGCGAAGCCGTCCGCGCTTACCGGGCGGGCCGCACGCAGCAGGTTCTGGACGAGGGCGACCCACGCGAGAGCGATTGAGGACGGGCTCCCGGCGCCTCGGCACTCTCGGCGGCTAGTGAACTTATGGACTAGCTCTCGATCGGACTCTCTGGGTTGTTTCCGTACTCCCCCCACGACCCGTCGTAGTTGCGTACGCTGGGATAACCCAGGAGCTCGCTCAGGACGAACCATGTGTGGGCGCCCCGGACGCCACTCTGACAGTAAGTGATGATCTGCCTGTCGGACGTGAAGCCCGCGCCGCCATACAAGGCTGCTAATTCATCGACCGACTTGAACGTCCCGTTCGAATTCACCGCGGCCGTCCATTCCACGTTGATCGAGCCTGGGATGTGGCCGCCCCTTTCCGCCCTGACATCAAGGCCCAGGTGTTCGTCCGGGCTCCTCGTGTCACAAAAGAGCGTCGCCGGATCATCGGTATGGTCCACGACGTACTGCCAGGTCGTGCGGATCTCCGGGTCGGCCGTACCCGCCTGATAATTGGATGGCTCGTACTCTGCAGTTTCTGTCGTCAACGCCCGCCCGTCCCCAGTCCATTTGGGGGCTCCACCGTTGTAGATGCGGACGTCGGCGTGCTGATAGTACTTCAAGACCCAGTAGGCCCTGGCGGCCTGTAGATTGTTCTGGCGGTCGTACAGGACCACGGTCTGATCTCGTCCCACGCCTACGCCTGAGACGGCCGCCGACACCTGGGCCGCCGTGGCGATCTGGCCGCGGACGGGATCGTCGGGGTTCGACAACAGGCGAATCGCCAGAAAGGATGCCCCGGGGAGGTGCCCCTCTCCGAAGGCCTCCGCGTTTCCACCCACCTCCACCACACGCACGCTGGAGTCTTCCGTATGCGCCTCCATCCATTCCGTATCGACCAGAATGTCATTGGCGTAGGCCTGCTCCATGGTCTCACCATCCTGGCCTGCGCAGGACGCCGACACGGCGCTCAGGAGAATGATCCAGAGAAGCTTTGTCGGTACCGTGCTGTGGTTGGTCATGCTTCTTCCTCCACTTGCGTGCGTGTAATCATGATGCGCCACTCCGACGCACCGGTCTCTTCGATGTCGGTCCGGAACCCCAAGCGGGCGGCCTGTGTCGGAATCGTCTCCAGCGCCGGAGCGTGATCGGTGACCACCTCCAACGCGCTCTCGTCCCCCGGCAGTTTCTTCAGCGCGCTGACGGTCCGCATCATCGGATAGGGACAGATCTCGCCTCTTACGTCCAACTTCGTTGGAGTCATCGCTTCATCTACCGTTCGGGATCTTCTATTGGATTCGCTGTATGAGAAGAGTGCCGATCCAGGCACCCAAGGCAAGGGACGCCCCGAACACCCATCCGTTCACCGCCAGCGACGGGATCGCTGAGAAGAAGGCTCCGATCGTGCACCCCATGCCGATCCCGGAGCCGTACCCCATGATCACCCCGCCCCCGAGTGACTGACCGTAACGCATCGGGCGCCTCGGAACGCGGAGCTTGAATTCTCCGGCACCGACCGCGGCGGCGAAGGAGCCGAAGAACATTCCCAGCACGAGGAAGAGCATGTGGTTGAAGAAATTCCCGTCCGAAGGCACCAGAACACAACCGGGCAGCGACTCCACGCCTGCCATGGGGCCGGGTTCAGCATTGACGATCGAGGCCGCGGCGATGGACCAGCGTGACACCTCTCCCGTAAAGCCCCAGGGCTCCTGGGCCATGAAGAGCAAGACGTTGAGACCGCCCAGAACGGCGCCCGCAGGAAGCACGGGCCATCCCTGCACGAACACGCGTCGTGCCACCGATCTGAGATCCTCGCCGACACTCTCGGGTTGTGGATGGGCTCCCGGAGCAAGGGGGACGACCACACCGGCTCGGTGCTCTATCGAAACGACCCACACGTAGACGGCAGCCAGCCCCAGCAGCGTGGCGACCAACGCCCCCGGGTGCCCGATCAAGTGAGGAAGCCAGATGCGCGGAGTCTCTGAGATGTGGGCCTCCCACCACCAGTTCCACGTGTACGCCGACAACAGCAGCCCACCCATCACGCCGGCGAACGCCACCCAAGACGCTACGTATCCCTCTCCCATTCTATAGAGGCTGCCTGACACGCACCCGCCGGCGATAACCATCCCCACGCCGAACAGGACCCCGCCGAGGATCGTGTGGATTCCAAGTGGCAGTACGTTGGCCGAGGGAGGATAGATACCCAAAGAGGTGAGGGGCACCTGCCGGCTCATGACTACCCCGAACCCGACGGCGCCCACCGCGAGGCCTACGAGAACCCCCTTCATGTTGCGGGCGTGTCCCAGCAGGAAGATGTCCCGAAATGCCGACGCGAAGCAGAAACGCCCTCGCTGCAAGACGAATCCGAACGCGAGCCCGAACACCCAGAACAGTGCGAACTGTGCATCCACGGTGTGAGCGGCCACGTACACGCCCGCCGCCGTCGCCCAGGCGATCAAAGCAAGAGTCGAATTCTTGGTCACGTGCCTCTCCTGTCCCAATCCTGCCACGAACCATCGTACAACCGCACTCGCCCGAAGCCGGCGTTCCGCAGCACGACGTACGTGTGCGCGGCCCGCATGCCTGACCTGCAGTAGGCGACGACCTCGTCTGAGGGATGCACGCCGAGCGCCGCCAGCTCCGACCGCAGCTCGCCGGCCTCCCGGGAGCACTCCCAGGACCTGGCCGGAACCGCGTTGAACCAATCCCAGGATATCGCTCCGGGCAAGTGCCCCTGGTCGAACTCGGCTTGGGACCGTGTGTCCAGCAAGGTGACGCCTCCGCGAGCCACCGCGTCTACAATCCACCCGTAGTCCGCTGCCACGTCCGGGTCTGGGCGCGCCACGAATTCATCCGTGCCCCCTGACGCAGCGCCGTCTGACCCCGGCCCACGGCTCGTGGGCCGCCCCTCCTCTTGCCAGCGGTCCCAACCGCCGTTCAACACACCGACGGATCTCACTCCGTAGTGACCCAGGGCCCAGATGAGTCGGGCCGACGGCAAACCCCAGTGGTCGTCGTACGCCACCACGGTGTCCCGATGGGAGACCCCGAGCCGCGCCATGACGCGCTCGAACTCGTCGGGGGGCAACAGCACGTTGTCGCACCCGTTCAGATTTTGTCCGAGGTCCTCGAGATCCAATTGCATGGCCGAGGAAATGTGCCCGTCGGCGTACGCGTCCGAATCCCGGAGATCCACGATCCGCAGACGCGCATCACCGACGTGGTCCCCCAACCAATTGGGATCCACCAAGAGTCCTGGCAAGACCGGTCCTGTCTCAGACCCGTTCTGCGCTTGGGATGCGTTCATCAACAAAAATCGCCAGCGGGAGGAAGAAGGCCCCCAAGGGCTCTCGGATATTGGGATGCTAGCGTGGCAGAGATACTTTTACAAAACTTGCTGCTCTTGCGTTACGAACTCATCCACCGAGGAGCGCGACATGCCCAGGGTCGAAATCCCGGCCGAGGAGGTCTTCCCGGTCCTGAAAGAAAACATCCTCGAGGACGGATTCCACGCGGTGATCGATCTCTAGAAGTCTCACGGCGCGGTTATCGTCGATGCACTGGAAGGGAAGGAATATCTGGATTGTTACGGGTACTTCGCCACTCTCCCGGTGGGTCACAGTCATCCCAAATTGAGGGACGAAGGATTTCGGGAGTCCCTGATGACCGCGGCGCTGTCGAATCCATCGAACAGCGATATGTACTCCCGGGAGTTTGCGGCCTTCGTCAAATCGTTTCGGGATTTGGCGGGCCCCGGCCGC
>CAUZVZ010000107.1:0-9946 GCA_963583605.1 Gemmatimonadales bacterium UBA6960 | reverse complement strand
GGGGCGGCGTGCCCTCCGTCGCGTCATCGAGCTCCTCTTGGACGAGGTCGACGCCCGGGACGCGACGCTGATTCCACCTCGAGCCACGACCGCGGGGAACCTCCCTGAGTTGCTCCACTCCAGCACCAAGCCTCTCACGGATGATGTGACCTCGCGCCGGGCCTGGTCTCGAGCACTTCGCAGCATGGACCGCGAAACCGTCGAGAGAGTCTTCCCTCACCTCCCCGAGGGCGACGGCCTCAGCGAGTGGGACGAATTAGCCGGTCTGCTGGCCGGGCTGCACGAGAACCTCGCACGGGAGGGTCACCGGTTCGCGGATGTCGCGAGGATTTGCCGATCGGGCTTCTTCTTCGACGACGGGGCTCGTTGGGAGGTGCTGGGCCGCGTGCAGAGGCGGTACCTGGACCTTCTGGAGCAGGCGGCCGTGGCGGACCGCTTCGAGGCTCGCATGCTGGCGCTCGACTCTGACGTCGCCCCGTTCACGGACGACCTCTGGTTACTCTCCGTGGTGGAGTTGCCGACGGTCACGCGACGACTCCTGGAGGCGAGCGACGCGACCGTGCGGGCGCTCGTACACGCGCCATCGCACGTCGGCGACGGAACTAGCGGCACCAACGGAGTCGACGCCACCGACCCCTACGACGACTTCGGCTTGCCCTCAACAGATTACTGGGAAAGCGCACGGGTCCCGGTGACGGACCAGATCCTGGAGGTGGTGGAGCGGCCAGTCGATCAGGCGGAGGCCGTCATCGACGCCATGGTTCGCCTCAAGGGAAAACATTCCGCCGAAGAGATCGTGTTGGCCGTCCATCCCGAATCGGAGGTCGTGCCGTACCTGGAGCAACGCCTGGAAGCCCGTGACGTCTCTCCCCGCTACGCCGCGGGCACGCCCCTGGCTCGCACGGGCCCCGTTCGCCTCCTCCGGGCCGTCGCCGACTACCTCAGCGACCGCACCTTCGAGGCAGTCGCTGCCCTCCTGCGGCATCCCGATGCGGGCGCATTGACTGGACCCACCGCCGCGGCCGCCGATGGACTCGAGTCCATCGAGGTGGCAGACCGATACTTCACCGACCACCTCCCCTTCCGTGTCGGAGCCGAGATTCCAGAGGGACGACGAGGCAGGGCACGCCTTTTCCCTCCGGTGGTGCGAGCCCTGGAGCGCGAGGGTCCACTCAGCTCCTTCGGAGATCGTCGACCTCTCTCGCAGTGGATGACGGTAGTGATGGACGTCCTCCAGACCGCCTATGGTGAGCTGGAGTTGACCCACAGCAAGCCGGCACACCGGCGTCTGTTGGACACGCTGGACCGAATCCAATCGATGGCGGCTTCTCTAGCAGAGATTCCGTCTACACTGGACGAAAAATGTTCGGGCAGCGAAGCCATACGAATGCTTCTGGTGGAGCTTCGGGATGAAGCGCTTCCGCCCGAGCCCGGTCGAGACCAGATAGAGCTGGTGGATTGGCTCGAGCTTCCTCTCGATGACGCGCCGGCGATCATGCTCACGGGATTCAACGAGGGCTTCTTGCCAGAATCCATCAGTGGCCACGCCTTCCTACCGGACGCGCTTAGGACTCGCCTTGGCCTCCCGGACAACCGGGGCAGGCTGGCCCGCGATGCCTACCGCCTCACGACCGTGTTGCACTCGAAGGAATCCGTGCGTCTCATCGCGGGACGCCGTACCGCCCAGGGCGACCCCCTCCGCCCCAGCCGGCTCATGTTTCGGATTCCGGAGGAGGAAATGCCGGAACGCGTCCTCAGATTCCTGAAGAGACATGGAGAAATCCCCCGCGGCACCAGTCTGACCTCCCTTGGCCTCCAGCCCGGCTCTGTGAGACAGTTCACCGTTCCGCCGGAGAAGGTGATCGAACTGGGGGATGACGAGGTGCCGACCCGCCTGGCGGTGACCGCGTTCAAGGGTCTCCTGAACGACCCCTACCGATTCGTCCTAGAGCGGGTGTACAAGCTCGAACGCCTGGACGATGCCGCCCGAGAGCTCGACCCGTTGAGATTCGGAAGCTTGGCGCACGATGTACTTCACCGGTTCGGCTTGCTGGCCCTCGAGTCGCCGCCGGGAGTCGACGTGGCCAGCGAGGCGGACGTGACCGACGCGCTGATGAATCTTCTGGCCGACGAACTCTCGACCGACTTCGGACCGGATGCGATGCCCGCGGTCCACCTCCAGGCTGAGCAACTCAAGATCCGGTTGCGGGCCTTCGCCGAGAAGCAGGCACGATGGGCGAAGCAGGGCTGGGAGATCGTGGCAGTGGAATGCACCCCAGAGGGAGATGGCGTGCCCTTCGATGTGGACGGCACGCCCATCCTGCTTCGTGGCCGCATCGATCGCATCGATCGCAACCGCACGAAAGGCGAGTGGGCTGTGCTCGATTACAAGACAGGGCTATCCGTGAATCCCCCTGAAAAGGCTCACCGAAAAGGCTCAGGCAAAGACCGCGAATGGATTGATCTCCAACTACCGCTGTATCGACGACTCCTGTCAGGGATCGTGGACGGCGAGGGAAAGTCGGTCATCGATATCGACCTCGAGGGTCCGGGTCAGAGTCGCGTCCGCTTCGGATTCGTTTCCTTGCCCCAAAAGGTGAAGGGCACCGAGTTCATGATCGCCGAGTGGACGCCAGAGGACCTCGCCTCTGCCGAGGACGCCGCTCGTGATGCGGTGCGGCGCCTCCGGCGGGCCAGCTTCGAGTACAATCCCGACGTGACGAAGGCTACCGGGTTCGAGCGAGACGTACTGGGTCCCCTTCTCAGCGTGGGATGGCAAGCCTCCGGCGATCCGGACGACGCGGCCTCCGGCTATGCCGAAGACGAAAGCGACCAATGAGCAGATCCACCGCCCCCCAGGGCCTCCCTCGAGAGCTGGTGCTCGCCTCCGCGGGATCAGGGAAAACGTACCACCTCTCCAGCCGCATTCTCGGCCTGTTGGCGGCTGGGGCACCACCCGGTGCCATACTCGCCTCCACCTTCACCCGCAAGGCGGCTGGCGAGATCCTGGAGCGAGTGCTCGTGCGGCTCGCGGAGGGCGCTACCGACGCCGGGAAGACGCGTGAACTCGGACGCGACGCCCACCTGAGTCTCGCACAACCGGACGAGTGCCGCCGGCTACTCAGCCAACTGCTGACCGACCTGCATCAGATGAACGTGGGCACGCTGGATGCGTTCTTCGTGCGGATGGCCCGGAGCTTCTTCCAGGAGCTGGGGATGGCGCCCAGATGGACCATCGCCGACGAGCTGACCCAAGAGCGGCTACGTATCGAAACCGTGCAGTCCGCCCTGCTTGGCGCCGACAAAGCGGAGATGGTGGAACTGCTGCGCATGCTCAACCGAGAGGGCGCCGACCGGCCGGTTCACTCCACCCTGCTCAACAAGGTGGACGTTCTGCTCAGCGTTCGGCGGCAGTTGGACCCCAGGGCAGTAGATCCTTGGCTCCCGGGGTTCGGCGTGACCGAGCAACTCTCTCCAGAAGCGCTCCGGGAGAGGGCGCAGATCCTCGCCACCCACCTGCGCGGGCTCGCGGTCCCCTCCACCCAGAAAGGAAGTCCCATGGCAGCCTGGGTCGGCGCCAGGGACAATGCCGCCGACGCCATTTCGGTGCTGGACTGGGAGGAGGCTTTCAGGACGGGCATCGGCGCCAAGGTCCTCGCAGGCGAGAGTGCGTTCAGCAGCAAGCCCATCCCCTCGGAGTTCGACGATGTCTTTGGCGAGGCACAGCAACTGGCGCGCATAGACCTCGCCCCGAAGCTCCGCCGCGAGACTCAGGCGCTGGGCCGCCTCGCTGAGCTCCTGGACACCGCCTTCGGCGTTACCCAGCGCCGAGCCGGGGCGTACCGATTCGACGATATTACGTATCTGTTGGGTGGGCCAAATCCCACTGGGAGCCGGGACGACCTGAGCTACCGGCTGGACCAGCAGATACGGCACCTGCTGCTCGACGAATTCCAGGATACGTCCTTTGAGCAGTGGCGTGCCCTGGAACCCCTCGCCCACGAACTGCTGTCCGGGTACGCCGATGAGCGCGCCGGAGTCATCGTGGCGGATCCCAAGCAATCCATCTACGGGTGGCGGGGCGCGCGCCCCGAGTTCGTGCGCCGGGTGGGCGAGGCTCACGGCCTGACCGAGGCCACGATGAAGACTTCATGGCGGTCCGGTTCAGTGATCCTCAACCTCGTGGCCGACGTCTTTCGAGATCTCCCGGCCAACACGGTGGTGTCCAGAATCGATGGAGGCCCCGCGGTTGCATCGGCTTGGATGGAGGATTTCACGGAGCTCACGGCTGCCCGCGATCTCCCGGGTCACGTGCGGGCCCACCTGGCTCCCAGCGATAGTGGGCGAGGAGCGATCCGGCCCAACCTCCTGCGTCGGGCTGCGGAGGTCGTGAAGGAGCTGCACGAGCAGATGCCGGGCCGACGCATCGGTGTGCTGACCAGTCGAAACAAGGTAGTGGCTTATTTGATGCACGAACTTCACGATGTCGGCGTTCGAGCCAGCGGAGAGGGGGGGGCGTACCTGACCGATACGCCACCGGTCAATGCACTGCTGTCACTTCTCCGCCTGGCCGATCACCCGAGCGACAGTGCGGCCCTCTATCACGTGGCCAGCACGCCCCTCAGCGAGATCGTCGGGCTCAGGGACATGCAGGACCCTGTTGCGACCCGGGCCGTAGCGTCCCGCATCCGAATCCAGCTCCTCAAGGACGGCTACGGCCCGACCCTGGGCATGTGGGTTCATGAACTGGCGCCCCGGTGCGACGCGCCGGAGGTACAGCGCCTCCTGCAACTCGTGGAACTGGGCCACCGATGGGATGAGCGAGCGACCCTCCGACCGACCGACTTCACCCGGTACGTATCAGGCGAAGCGGTGGAGAATCTTTCTTCGGCTCAGGTGCAAGTGATGACGGTGCACCAGTCCAAGGGGCTGGAGTTCGATGCGGTCGTCCTCCCTGAGCTGTACGCCTCGCTGGCACCTGAGGGAGGAGAAGTGCTCATTCCTGAGCGTGATCCCGACACGGGCCTGGTGAGGCGGGTGTACCCGGCCATGGCGAAGGAGTACCGGGCGTTCTTCCCCGAAGTCGAGGCAGCAGACAGGGAACTCCGGATGGCTGAACTGCGAGATGGCCTCAGCGTCCTATACGTCGCCATGACACGGGCGAGATATGCGCTGCACCTGATCTTGCCTCCCGGCGGCAGTAGCGCGAGGCACAGCGCGGCGTTGATTCGTAAAGCGCTGGCTCTCGAAGACGAAAAGACCGGTGAGGACCGCGTCCTTCGGGACTGGGGGGATCCCCGCTGGTTCGATCAGTTGGGGGACGAGGCAGAACCAACGGATGAGAAAGGGAGGCTAGATGACGCCGATCCGGGCGCACCTCTCCTCCGACCCTCCGCTACCGGACCCGGCCGCAATCTTGCCCGGCGCAGCCCGTCGAGCCTCGGGGGCGACGACCGGGTGGATCTGTCGTTGACGCTTCGCCTCGATGCGGCGCCCGCCCGGCAGCGTGGAGTGGTGGTGCATGCCTGGTGCAAGGAAATCGAGTGGATCGAGGACGGGGTCGGAAGCGACGACGAACTTAGGGCCATTGCGCGGGCGACCCTGCCTGGGATGCCCGATGATCGAATCACGGACATCATCACGGAGTTTCGCGGCTGGATGAGGGCCGAGCCCATTCGGAGCGCCTTGAGCCAAGAGGGATTTCCGTCCGATCTGTTCACGGTCATACACGTCGAAAACGAACTTCCCTTCGTCCGCCGCGTGGGGGACGAGATCCAGGAGGGGATCATCGACCGCCTGGTCCTGACGCAGGTAGATGGGCGAGTCGTGCGGGCCGAGATCCTGGACTTCAAGACGGATTCGATCGAATCGGTGGACGAGGGCACGCTCGCCGTCCACGCCGAGCGCTATCGCCCGCAGATTCTGGCCTACTGCGACGTCGTGCGGGAGCGATATGGGCTGGCCAAGGACGACGTCGGTGGCAAGCTCGTGTTCCTCGGGGCGGGTGTGATCAACAAGGTGGTATGACACCGTCGGAGTCCACCCCTTGTTTTTTAGGTGCAGACACTCCGATACTCAAAGCATATGGTAACGCTGCTCTGGGTCCTCTGGATCTCTCTCTCCATCTCCTCCCTCTGCTCCGTGCTGGAGGCCGTCCTTCTGTCCGTGACGCACTCGTACGTCGAGGTGTTGAGGGAGGGAGGATCGAAAGCCGGCGGATATCTCCATGCGATGAAGCAGAAGATCGACGAGCCGATCGCTGCGATCCTCACGCTCAACACCATCGCCCACACCGCAGGAGCGGCACTGGGAGGAGCGATCGCCGGCCAGGTGTTTGGGCAGGCGTGGATCGGCGTGTTCACGGGCGTCCTCACGCTCGTGATCCTGGTGTTTTCAGAGATCATCCCGAAGACGATCGGCGCCACATTCTGGAAGCAGCTAGGCAGGCCATCTGCCCACGTGTTGTGGTGGATGGTGATCCTCATGAAGCCCATCCTGATCCCACTCAACCTCTTCAGCCAACTCTTGCGTCGCAAGAAAGACTCGACGGTCAGCCGAGCCGAACTCGAGGTCCTCGCTCAGATCGGGTACAGCGAAGGCACTATCGACGAAGACGAGTGGCAGGTCGTGACCAACGTGATCCGCTTGGGTGAAGTGACCGTGGGGGAGGTCATGACACCGCGAACGGATATGATCGCAATCCCCGCGGACTCGACGGTCGAAGAAGCCATCGAGATCATGCTCGAGGAGCGGCATCTACGCCTCCCCGTGTACGCCGACTCCATCGACAAGGTTACGGGACTGCTGCTGGCCCGAGACCTGTGGCGCGCCCACCGGGATGGTGTCACTGAAATCTCTGAAATACTGAGGCCCATACAGTTCCTGCCGACCACCAAGCTCGTGGAGGATCTGATTCCTGAGATGCGAGTCCAAAGAGCGAAAATGGCCATCGTTATCGACGAGTTTGGGGGCACAGCCGGGCTCGTAACCCTCGAGGACCTCCTCGAAGAGATCGTCGGGGAAATCCAGGACGAGCACGAAGAGGATGAGCCCATGAGCTTCGAGGAGCTGGACGATGGGACCGTGCGAATCTGGGGAGGGGTCGCCGTGCGAGAGGTCAACGACCGCCTTGGCCTTTCAATCTCTGAGGAGCACCATGACACCCTTGGCGGTTATGTGTTCGGGGAGTTGAACCGGATCGGGCGGGTCGGCGACGTCGTGGAGCTCGAAAACGCACGTCTCCGCATTGCCCAGATGCGGGGCAGACGCGTCGAGTACGTCCATCTAGTTCGTGATGAGCCCTCGATCCAAGAGGCCGCATCAGAGTGAGGTGAACGTCGGCCTTGAGTACGGTCGACGCCGAGTACGGTCAGCTCTCTCCCCGGGCTCCAGGACCTACGCCTTCGACGTAGAGCGTCTGAGTCGGATACGCGAACTCGATACGTTCGTCGGCAAATCGTTTGAATATTCGAGGTTGATCGCATGGTGAGTCTCGCCATACGTCTGATAGTCCGGGACCAGCAGGTAATACACCGTCTCGAAATTGAGCGCCGAGTCCCCGAAGGCCATGAAGAAGGATCGATCGAAACGCGTATTCTCGTGCGATTCGATGATCTCCTGAATCAAGCCCGGGATTCGCGCGAGCTTCTCCGGAGACGTGTCATAGGTCACGCCGAGCGTAAAGGCACACCGGCCTTCCTGCCGAATCTGGAAATTTCGAATCCGGCTGCCGAGAAGATCACCGTTGGAAAACACGAGCTGTTCTCCGGTCACCGCCACGATTCGCGTGCTCTTGAGGCCGACGTGCTGCACCGTCCCCGCCAGATCTCCAACCTAGATGTAATCGCCGACCGCAAACGGCTTGTCGAAGATGATGGTGAGGGAGGCGAAGAGATCCCCAAGCACACCCTGAAGCCCTAGCGCCAACGCGAGACCGGCCGATCCCCAAGGATGCGATCAGAGGCCCGACGTCGATATTCAGGTTGTCAAGGGCCAGCATGACGAACGTGGCTCATACCGCGAACCGCACGAGAAACTCATTGAGATCAAGCTCGCTGAGGTCGACAAGTTCAGGCTCCATGTTTCGGGTTTCGACTTGCAAGAGCATCTGAAGCTCTAAGCAGGTTCGCCAAAAGGAAAAGAGCGGGTGCCGGGGTCCTGCCCCCGCACCCGCTCTTTTTTTCTCTGGCCCATGGACCGTGGCGGGCTCAGCCGGTAGCTGTGGGTTCGCCCTCCTCCAGCACCGTCGCTGCGACTCGTTCCCGCCGCTCCTCACCCCAAAACGAAATCGCCAGCATCACAGCGCCGCAGGTAATCGACATGTCGGCCACGTTGAAAATAGGCCAGTCCATGAGCCCCAGATCGATCGGACCTATGAAATCCACAACGCCCCGATTCCAGCGCACACGATCGTAGAGATTTCCCAGAGCACCGGCCACCACCATTGAAATGGATACCAAGCGGAGCCAATCCCGCCGCTCCGCCTGTCTCAGAAGCACCAGTAGCAGCACGAGCGCCAGGAGCGTGATCGGGATGAAGAACCACCTGGAATCGTCCCCGACGGAGATCCCGAAGGCCGCACCACGGTTGAAGGCGAGCGTGAGCGGTACGAACCCGCCGAGAAGCTCCAACCGATTCCCTCCGTCGAGCGTCGCCAGGGCCCACCGCTTGGTGATGAAATCGAGGACGAGTACCGACGGAATGATGGCGGCGAAAACGGTAAGTTTTTCTTTCACTGGATCGGCAATTTATTGGGTGCGGGGGCATTCCGGAGTGAGAAACCTAACACGACGGCATTTTTTGCAAGGGATCTGAAGGGTATGGATCGCGTTGGCGTGAGCAAACCGCAGGTGGCTGTCGGCCCTCATAGTCGTACAAAACAGCGGGCCCGGGGACTCAGTCAGTCACGTGGAATCCCGCCAACTCGCAACGCAACCTTCTGAACCCCGGGCCAACTACTTCCTCGACTGCCACCGGCATGTCGCCGGTCCTTCGCTCTGGGAGAGCGAAGCGTTTTTCACGTAATGATACGTGCCCAGGGTCGAGAGGACTGTAGGGCGTGTTCCCCATCCATTTGTCGGGTATTTCCCCACAAAGAGGCCTCGTCGTCCACGAGGACATTTACTGCCGCCGGCACAGCTTCCGGCAAAACCACAGGAGCGATCGCTCCTGTCGCGCTAGCGGTAGATTCGCGCGCTTGGCTCGCGGTCACCATGTTGGCTGTCCGGAAGAATCGCAGAGAGGTTGGATGGTACAGAACGTCCCCGCCTTCACGACCCGAGGAGGGCATAATGCCCAAGTGCCTGATCGAGCGTGAGATCCCCGGCGGGGGGGATCTTACGTCAGAAGAGTTCCAAGCCATCTCGCAGACGTCCTGCGGTGTTCTTCAGAGCATGGGCCCGGAGATTCAATAGGTCGAGAGCTACGTGACTGAGGACAAGATCTCCTGTGCCTACATCGCCACAAACGAGGAGATGGTCCGAGAGCACGCTTCGCAAGGAGGATTCCCGGCCAACAAAGTCGCCCTCATCGGACATGTGATCGACCCTACACGGCGGAGTAGGGGCACGAGTTCACCTCCCGCCGCCTGCGGGAACGCTCTGAAACCAAGAGAGCTCTGACCAGCAACTGATGATGTTTCCAGCGTTGGTATCAGGGGGGGGGTAACCTACGGTCGGCGCTTTCGCGACGATCCTCAGTCGTCTCGTCGGTAAGCGGGAGGATCTTCGAAGGCGTAACCCCTCCTCAGCTCGAACGCCCCGTTGCGTCCTCGGCTTCGCCGAGTACGCCGCGGGTTCGACTTCCACCGCTTACGATAATGTCCCTGAAAGCAAAAAGCTCTGACCACCTTGAAGATGTTCAGAGCTTTCTGATGGAGGCGGCGGGAGTCGAACCCGCGTCCGCAAATGGGTCGTACAGAGCCTCTACGTGCGTAGCGTCACTCAGT
>CAUZVZ010000106.1:0-10127 GCA_963583605.1 Gemmatimonadales bacterium UBA6960 | reverse complement strand
CGCGCTTACGTGAGCGGCCTCGTTCAATACAACTCACGCAGCCATTCCGTCAGCAGTAACTTCCGTCTCCGGTGGGAGTGGGCCCCCGGGAGCGAACTGTTCATCGTCTACACCGAGGACCGGAACACCGATATTCTGGACCGGTGGTCCGAGCTCAGCAACCGCGGCGTGGTGATCAAGGTCAACCGGCTCCTCAGGATCTAGCGGGAGGCCAGCCAGCTCCGTTCTTCCCGTGAAATTCCCCGGGTGAGGTCTACGCGGCAACTCGTTAGTACGTAATCTCCGCTACCCACCTACGTCATACGACGTATCAAACCATCGTCTTGGTTCCTTAGAATGCCCCAACTTCTTGGACCACCGATGGCTCAAGGTCTAACATAGGGAGTGGTACCACACCTGGGGGCACGTCAATTGTAAAGACTGTTCGGTTTGGGGTTGCAGGGATCTCACGGCCCCCTCAAGCTTCCTCAATGCTCCGCACGAAGAGCCGGGACGATCTGAGCACCGTCGATGATACCTTCTGGATCCACCCCCTGAGAGGAACGGCCAATGGACCTGAGCAAGAACCTGACCGATGAGAGAGCATGGTCCTCTGAAAGAGCATCGTCCTCACCGCGTGCTTTGCGACTCGCCGTGTGTTTCGCCGGTCTCGCATGCGCGTCGGCCGTGAGTTCGCCGACTGTCGACGGGCAGTCGCCCAGCCCCCGACCGGGCCAGCAGGTGGTCCTCGTCACGGGCTCGACGAGCGGACTGGGGCTCGAAGTCGCTCGCAGGCTTGGTGCGTTGGGCGCCTTCGTCATCGTCCACGGCCGCAACCGTGAGCGGGGAATGGAGGTCGTCGAGGCGATCGAGAGCGAGGGGATCGGGAACGCGCGCTTCTACGCCGCGGATCTGTCCTCGTTCGGCCAGACCCGGGAATTCGGTGAGGCGATCCTGCGCGACTATGACCGGCTCGACGTGCTCGTCAACAACGCCGGCTTCGGAAGAGCACCCGATGAGCGGATGCTCTCGCAGGATGGGCTAGAGCTGCGCTTCCATGTGAACCACCTCTCGCACTTCCTGCTCACCCGGATGTTTCTGCCTCGACTCCGCGCGAACGCTCCCTCACGCATCGTCAACGTGTCGTCTGGTGCTCAGGAGCCGATCGACTTCGACGACGTGATGATCGAGAACGGCTTCAGCGGTGGGCGCGCCTACGCCCAGAGCAAGCTCGCTCAGGTCATGTTCACCATCGACCTCGCCGAGGAGCTGGCGGGAACGGGCGTGGTCGTGAACGCGCTGCATCCGGCTACCTACATGGACACGGGGATGGTGAGGAGGGCGGGACTCACGCCGAGGGCCACCGTCGGCGAAGGAGCGGACGCCGTGATGCAGCTGATCACCTCACCCGATATCGGCGGTGGCGGCTACTTCAACGGCCTGCGGCCCGCGCGTGCGAATGCCCAGGCGTACGATGACGAGGCTCGCGCCAAGCTTCGCAGGCTAAGCGAGGAGCTGACCGGGGCGCGCTGAGGGCGTCCCACTCCACCATCGCAACGCCCCCTCTTCGCCACCTTCTTCGGAGGTGCTCGGGTGAGTCGGAGCAGATTTTCGTTTTTTCCTTGGGTAGTATATTGGTAGTATGAAAGTGAAGACATCCATCACACTCTCCGAAGACCTCCTGAGCGAAGTGGAACGGGCCGCCGGGTCTGAGTCACGCTCTACTTTCATCGAGGGTGTGCTCAGGGGCTTTCTGAGGAAATAGGCGCTCGATCAAGAGCAGGACCGGGATCGACAGATCCTCGATCGAGTCGCTTCGGTACTCAACGATGAGGCGTCGGACGTGTCGGAGTATCAGGCCGCGTGGTGCGAGGACGGATGAGGGGGGGGCGAGCTCTACCGAGTGAAGAAGCCCGGAGGCGACCTCCGCGACTCACGGGTCTTTGTGGTGCTCAGCCGGCAGGCCTTGATCGACTCCCGCTTCGCTACCGTAGTCTGTGCGCCCATCTACTCACGCGGCGAGGGCCTCTCCACCCGCGTTCCGATTGGGCCTGACCAAGGTCTCAAGCACGATTCGTGGATCATGTGCGACAACCTGATGAGCGTTCCGAAGGGGTAGCTGACAGACTATATAGGTTCACTGACGGGGTTGCTCGCCTCACAGCTGAATCGCGCTTTGAGGAGTGCTTTGGACCTACTTTGAGTTCTGAGAAGAGTCCATGTTCAGTGGCTCATCGCCCACAGCATACCGAGCTCATGTTGACCACCGATCCCTGAACGGTCTCCAGCAACTCCGCCGCGAAGCGGGTCGTGAGAAAACACGCACGAACATTGACGGCGAGCGTCGTGTCCCAGTCCTCCACAGTGGTCTCCACGAGTGTCTTGTAAACAGCCAGGGCGGCGTTGTTCACCACGACGTCGAGTCGGTTGAAGGTCGAGAACATCTTCTACAGATCTTCCGTGCTAGCGACGTCAGAGACCTTCGGCCTGGGGCTCTGCGCCGCACCTTCGAGGCTACGGAAGCGTCAGCGCCACCAGCGCGCCCGGCTGGTCGCGTTTCGCGCTGCCCGACTGCACCACGATGTACTGCTTTCCTTCGTGCATGTAGGTCATCATTCCGTACTGGCCGGGTCTCGGAAGCTCGACGCTCGCCAGGATTTCACCCGTCCGCTTGTCGCGTGCGTGCAGGAGGGGCATGCCGTTCTCGTTCACTTCGGTGTTGCCCCGTAAGTCCTCCGTGGTTTGCAACAGGAGGTCGCCCACGACCATCTGGATGGAGAAGCCGGTCCCTCCCGCACTGGGAGCCTCCGCTCCCGCCAGAAGTGGGTGGTTCCTGATACGCTCGGGGGTCTCGCCGATCGGAATGTCCCAGAGCTTGTCGCCCGTGTTCATGTCGTAGGCGGCGAGGCCTTGATACAGAGGCTTGTAGACGGGCAGGCCATCGATGAGCGGCAGTGGCGCGCGAGGGCCGCCCGGCGCCCACGCTGCTACGGTCGTTCCAGTCGTGGGCGTATGCCGCTCCCGCCCCCTCCAAGCCTCCGCACTCTGTTGGGGCAATCCCCGCTCCTCGTCCTCCCCGTTGGTGGGCACCATGAACGCGGGGGCGGTGCAGCCCCGGTTGTGCGACGCGTACATGATTCCCGTGCTGGGATCCGCGATGGGCGGATGGTAGGTGTTCAGCCCGCCCATGCAGCCGACATTGTTGGTGTAGTCGTCGTTGTGGGGGTAGGGGAGTGGCGGTACGTAGAGGCCCCCGACCCGGAATTCACGCAAGATCTCCGTGGCCCGCTGCCTCAACTCGGGCGTGTAGTCGATCACGAATTCGTCGGTGATCCCGTCGGTTACGATGCGGTCCAACGGTTCCGGTCGGGTCGGATAAGGCTGCGTCGGCGCCGTATAGTTGCCGGGGACCTCTGTCTGGATGACCGGGCGCTCCTCGATGGGCCAGATCGGCTCACCGGTCTCCCGGTTGAACGCGAAGACCAGGCCCTGCTTCGTGTTCTGGATCAACGCCGGGATCGGTCGCCCGTCCACCGTGAGATCCATCAGAATGGGCGCGGTCGGAATGTCGTAGTTCCACTGGTCGCTATGGTGGATCTGGAAGTGCCACCTCCGTTCACCCGTCTGGACGTCCAACGCGATCACGCTGCCGCCGAAGAGGTTATGCCCCGGGCGATGGCCCGTGTACGATTGCACCGTCGAGGCGTTCGTCACGATGTAGACGAACCCCAGCTCAGGGTCTGCGGACGCGGGAGCCCACGACGACATGTCCCCCGACCACTGCCACGCGTCGTTCTCCCACGTCTCGTGGCCCACCTCGCCGGGACGCGGGATCACGTGGAACTTCCACAGGTGCTCTCCCGTCCTGGCGTCGTAGCCCATGATGTCGCCGGGGACGTTCTCGATCCGGGTCTGGTCGTAGCTGGGCTCGTGGCCGACGAGCACCACCACCACGCCGTTCACCACGATCGGCGGCGACGAGCTAGTGACCATGCCCAGTTGCCTTGGGATCCCGTGGTCCGGGTCGTACGGCCCGGTCGTCCGGTTCTGCCAGGGCTCCCAGTCGGCCACGAGGTCCGGTATCAGATCCACGCCCCCCGTCTGGGAGAAATCTTCGATGGGTATCGGCGTGCCCCAGTCCTCTAGGGGCAGCCCCGTCTTGGCGTCCAGAGCCCACAGGAAGTAGGCTGGCGACGTGATGTAGATCACGCCCCGTCCGTCTATCTCCGCGTAAGCGACGCCCTTTCCGAAGTCCGTCCTCGGCGAGCGCAGATACCTCATCGTTTCGGGCTCCCGGAACACCCAACGAATCTCCGCTGTGGCGGCATCGATCGCCACCACCTGCCGGCGCTGACCCATGACCGTGTACAACATGCCGTCCACGAAGACCGGCGTGGACCGGACCGTGTACTCGACGCCCGGCCCGAAGTTGTCCCCACGGAAGATCCAGGCGACTTGCAGATCGGAGAAGTTGGACGCGTTGATCTGGTTCAGTTGGGGAGCGGACCGGGTGTGCCCGGCGTCGCCGCCGAGGTAATGCCACTCGCCGTTCTCGAGGCCCGTCAGTTGGGCGGAACTTGCTGACGCGCCACCCAGGAGAGGGGTTAGAGCTAGGATGGCCGCCAGAGCCGGGACGCCACAACCGATCCGGGATTGCCTTGTCATGCTTCCTCCTCGAGAAGAGCTGGGGATGACGAATTCGGACTCTCGACTTACCCACTTGGCAACCTCCGAAGCGTGGGGGGCATTGTCAACTTGGCCCCACCGCGCCTGTCCAACGCATAGAAGCGTCTCAATCTGCCTCTGAGGGCGATCGAACGCTTCACCCGGACTGATCCTGCACGAGTTCGAGATCCACGACCCGCGGACCTACACCGAGGTCTGGGGCGGGCAGGTTCCTTGGAGGAAGTATGACCAGTAGATCTTCGAGTACGCCTGCCAAGAGGGTAACTACTCGCTCGCGAACGTCTTGAGCGGCGCGCGTTACCATGAGGGGCTGGAAGCCCAGGGACCGAGGTGACTGGGCTCGATGCCTCCCAAAGGCGTTGCGGACTGTCTAGCGGTACAAAGACCCGAATGCGCCGCCGTCCGCGGTGGAGAACGGCGAGGAATGCTCGATGTCATCCCAGACCTCGAGCTGTTCACGAAAGCGCATGAAGTAAGCGACGAAGTCACCCCCATACTGAAACGAGTACATGATGTCCGTGAAGGCACTGGTATGGGAGAGCCCGAACGCGTGGCCTAGCTCGTGAACGCAGGTCAGATAGACGACCGAATCCCTGAAGAGCGGATCCAGCCTCGCCCTGCGGCCGATGTCCGGCCCAAGGCCGTCGGTATCCGGGTGCACGAAGACGTCGGCGGCGCGGCGCCCCTCCACTATCCGTCCCCGCATCTCACCGTATAGACCCGCGCCGCCGGGCACCCAGTAGACGCGAATGGTCGCGGACGCCTCCGGGCCCGGCACCATCTCCACGGGGGGATTGGCCTGCCTGGCCCAGGCCTCGAGCGCCCACTCAGCGAGGGTGCGGTCTTCCGCTTTGAACCCCGATTCGGGCGAGCCCTCCGCGATGAAGTACGTGAGGGGTCCTGAGACGTCCAACCGCCACACGTCCTGCTGCGCATAGGCCGCCGAGTAAGCCGCGCCCGGCGCGCCGAGGTTCCCGGCCGCGATCGTGAGCGCGCCAACCCAGAGAATTCGTAGTCTCGCCATAGCGTCCGAACGTCCGCTACCATGCCTTCCGCCGCAAGCTTGGGATGTAGTCGTCCGGGACCGCAGGGATAGAAGGGCACTTCAGCGCGCTGGGGCGGTAGCCATGTACCGGTAGGATTTCTAGGCCCGAGGTTGGAGGTGTCGTGGGAGAAGTGGCCATTGCCAAGCTTCGTCATCTTGTGGCGGGCCCGGTCATTTTTGCGGTGCTGCTGCTCGCGCCCCTAGGTGGACTTCCGTTCGAGACTCGTGGCGCCATGGGCCTGCTGATCTGGATGGCCTGGTGGTGGATCACCCGGCCTGTGCACCTGGCGGTCACGGGGCTCCTCCCACTCCCCATCGCGGCAGTGTTCGGACTCGCGCCCATGGACCAGGTCGCGACCTCGTACGCTCAGGACACGATCCTTCTCCTGTTGGGCGCGAACATTCTCACGAGCATCTGGACCCGATGGGGGCTCGAGCGGAGAATCGGCCTCGCTTCGCTGCTGGGAGTGGGGACCGACACGTCGAGGCAGATTCTGGTCTGGTTCCTGGCCAGCGCGGCCCTCTCGGCCGTCCTGCCGAATACGATCGTCGCGGCCGCGATGATTCCGATCGTCGTCGCGATGTTACGTTCCGTCGGCATCGAGGATCTCTGGAACAGCCGCGTGGGCACGGCGCTCGTAATCGCCGTGGCCTGGGGCACGAGCGCGGGGGGGGCCGCGTCGCCGCTCGGTGGCGCCCCGAATCTCTTGACCGTCGGGTTCATCGAGGAGTCGGTCACCGGTCAGGAGTTCCTTTTCCTCACCTGGGCCATGCGTCTGGCTCCAGTCACCGCAGTGATCGTGCTCGTGATGTTCCTCTTCTTGCGGTTCGCCATGCGGCCGGAGGTTACTACGCTACCCGGCTCCGAGGAGTATTGCCGGGAGGAACTCCACGCCCTGGGCCCCATGAAGACGGAGGAGAAGTGGGGGCTCGCCTTGTTCGTGGCAGCGGCGGCGCTCGCATTCGGACGGCCCCTGTATGCGGAGCTGGTTCCTGGCCTCACGCCCGCGTTCGCGTTTGTCGCGATGGCCGTGGCAGGCTTCACCATTCGCACGCGCGAGGGGCCGCTCATCACGTGGGCCTTCGCGCAGGCGAACATGCACTGGGGCCTGTTCTATCTCTTCGCTGGAGGAATCGCACTGGGCCGGATCCTGACTGGCTCAGGTGCCGCGCAAGAATTCGCGAACGCGCTAGTGCCGTACGCCGGCTCGGGGGGCTTCACGGCCGTACTCGTCTTCTCCCTTGTGACGATGGTGCTCACGCAAGTCACCAGCAACACGGCGGCCATCGCGATCGTCGTGCCCGTCACCATCAGCACGTTCCAGTCGCTTGATCTGAATCCGATCCCGTTCGTCTATATAGTCGCGGTCGTCGGAAACTGTGGCTTCGTTCTCCCCTCGTCTGCCGGCGGACCCGCAGTGGCGGCGGGATATGGGGTGAACTTGCAGACGATGGCCGTGAAAGGCCTCGCGGCTTCAGTTCTGGTACTCGTGACTCTGGTGCTGTTGGGATACGCTCTCGTTCGGTGGTGGCCAGCGTTCGGAGTGGCGTAGTCCGAGGCAGTCGCTCTCGCTCGCGGGAGGTGCGTCCTCTGATGCCTCCACTTCCTTTGATGCTGTTGGTGGTGACTCCGCTATTCGTCGCACTGAGCTTCGTCTTCTTCGTGGTGATTGTCACGAGAATCGATCGCGTGGTCACGAAGTTTGAGCCTGCCGCACCGAGGTACATCTTCCCACCACTCATGGCCATTGGGGGGGACGTAGGCCCTTCCCGCTCTTCCCTCCCGTAGCCTAGCTGGGCGAACAGGGGCACGGCCTGCGTAGCCGGCTGTTTTTTTGCGTTCGGCCTTTGACGCATTGATGTATGCCGCGTATGCTGACCATTCCGGCATATGTGCGCCGAAGGCCCCCTTCTTTTCTGGCCCAGCTGATCTGGGAGGCGACCATGACGAGGACTACAATAAGCAGGCCGTGTTTCAGACCCTCACTGATCGCGTTCGCGGCTTCCATGCTGGCGCTTACACTTGCCACCTCGCCACTCTTCGCTCAGGTGGGCGTGGCCGAGCGGGAGGGTCGCGCGATGAGGATCGGGCTCATCGGAGCGGGCACCATGGGCGGACCCATCGGTCTCCTTTGGGCCGATGCGGGGCATCAGATCCTTTTCTCCTCCCGCAATCCGGGCGAGCTCATGGATCTCGTGCAGAGCGCGGCGCCGCGAGCCAGCGCAGGCTACGCCGATGCGGCCGCCTTCTTCGGAGAGGTCGTGCTCCTCGCCGTGCCGCCCGTCGCGATCCCGCAGCTCGGTGAGGACTTCGGCCACCTGATGCAGGGAAAGGTCGTGATCGACATCAGCAACCCTCGCTTGGACCGGGAGGGGCCCATCACGGAAGAGTGGCTCGCGATGGGGACGGGCCTCGCGATGGCCCAATATCTGCCCGGCGTTCGACTCGTGAAGGCGTTCAACATCCTCAGCTCCCGCATGCTCCGAAACCCGATCAACGAGAGCGGCGAGAAGATCGGCGTAGCCATCGCCGGCGATGACGACGAAGCCGTCGCCATCGTAGCCAATCTCGTCAGAGACGCGGGGTTCGACCCCGTCATCGTCGGGCCACTAGCTGAGGCGAGTCAGTTCGACCGGGGAAGCCCCGTGTGGTTGGAGGGCATGTCGGCGCAGGAGATACGAGAGACCCTGAACATCCGCTAGACATTCCCTGCCTAGTCCCGGACTAACAGCCCGGTGTTGATTCCTGATTTGGGAGGAGGCGAAATGACGATCGCACGGCTTCGTAATGTGGTGTCGGTCCTGCTCTGGGTTTCAGCGTTCACCGCTGTTGTCGTGATCGTGGCTTTTAACAGGGAGTACGGATACGCCCAGCCGGCCGCAGGTGCGCTGCCGGCCAGCGCCCTGGCCGGGCAGGAGGCTCCTGGATGTCCAGGTGAGGCGACCGGAATTCTGGCGACGGGCGAGTATCGCGGCGCACCCGTTGCAGAAGTGGTCATCAACGGGGAGCCGTGGGGAGGCGCCGACTGGGCGCCGGGTCACCGCTCCTACTGGCACTGCCACCGTGGCGGCCAGATCCTCCTGATGTGGGATGGCGAGGGCCGTATCCAGAACCGGGGAGAACGGGTTCGCATCCTTCAACGGGGCGAAATGTCCCACGCCGGGCCTTGGACGGAGCATTGGCACGGAGGAGGCCCGGATACTCACGGCCACTGGCTGCAGGTCTCGGTCCGCCCCGGCGGAACCTTCTGGATGGAGGAAGTTGGCGACGAGGATTACCTGGGGAACGACATCGGGATCAACTCCCGGAACGAGTTCCTGGCGACCGGCGTCCGGGAGAAATACCCGAACCGCTAACCACCCTACGGGTTCAGAATCAGCTTCTGCACCCGTGAGTTCGAGGTCTCGGCGGCGAACAGGAGGTCCTCCGAGGGGCAAGCGAGTCCATGCACCCCGGAGAATTCACCGAACTGTCGCCCGGCGTTGCCGACGACCCCGAGCACCTCGCCTTGGAGCGTCGCCTTGATGATCCGCCCCGGGAACGTGCTTTCGCCCACGTAGATGACGTCGCTCCCCGGCGGAATGCACATCGAGTTCGGCGCGCCATTCCCGGCCACGCTCGTGAGGTCCGCGGGGGTGGTGCCGTTCACGGCTTTGGAGCCGGGCGCGATCGGCGTGGCGACGCTGAACATCCGCTGGAAGTTGCCGTCCGTGTCGAAGACCTGAATCCGAGCGTTCGACCGGTCGCCGACGTAGACGTTGTCGTCCCTGTCGATGGCGATGCTGTGCGGGGTGCGGAGCTGGCCGGGGCCCGTGCCGGGCTCACCCCACGACATCACCCAATCGCCGTTCATGTCGTACTTGGCGACTCGGGAGTTGATGTATCCGTCGCTGATATAGATGTTGCCCTGAGAGTCGAACGCGACGTCCGTTGGCTCGCGGAAGCGTCCGTCTTGGGGGGGAGCCGGGGGATTTTGACGCTCGATCGGGCGAGCCGACTCGGAACTCGACTCCGCCTTCCGACCGAACACCCACACGACCCGGCCCTCGGGGTCCATGCGGATGACCATGTTCGAGCCCTTGTCCACCGTCCATATGTCGTCGTTCGCGTCGATCCTAACCCCATGCGCGAACGCCCAGGCATAGAGCCCTCTGCCGTGCTCACGGACGAAGTCGCCCGAGGGGCTGAACTCGAACAGTTGGGCCGCGTGAATGCCGTACGCGGGACCACCCCCGGTCGGATTCGAGCGGCTGTACACGAAGACGTGACCCTGAGAGTTAACGGCCACGGCCGGGACCTCGCCGAAGTTCACTCCAATGGGTAGCCGGAAGAAGTTCGGCACGGATTCAACCGGAATCTGGGGTGCGTATTGCGCATCTGCTGACGGTACGGCCACGATCAGCGCGACGAGGGTGG
>CAUZVZ010000105.1:0-10190 GCA_963583605.1 Gemmatimonadales bacterium UBA6960 | reverse complement strand
CCACTCCTCCGGGCGATCAAGTGTCCGGCGTTCCTCGAGAGCTGGGGCCGGCAGTTCGAGAGCAGTGGGTCGGGGTCGTCTCCCACGGGCGGAATCGGCGGCGAAAACGCAAGGACCTTTCTCGAGGTGGGGGTGCGTTTCGCCCTGGGAAGCCACGATGCTGGCGGGAACCGGATCCTGGGATGGGGAAGCCACATGGAGTTGGAGTCCTTCGTGAAATGGCTCGGGATGACCCCACACGAAGCCATCGTGACGGCGACCAGCGCGGGCGCCGAACTGCTGGGGCGCAGCGACCTCGGCTCCGTGGCGGAGGGAAAGTCCGCGGACTTCGTCGTGCTCGATGCCAACCCCCTGGACGACATCCGGAATACCCGCAAGATCTCCCGGGTCTACCTCAGGGGCGACGAGATCGACCGGGCCGCGATGCGGGCCCGCTGGGAGGCCCAGTGCGCTTCGGTGGGAGCGACGCAGTAAATATCACGGCCGAACCCAAACTACTCGAGCCGCGGCGGCTACCTGGCTGGCGCCTCCTCGATTCGTACGTTCCGCAGTGTAGAGACGTCAGCCGGCAGCGGTTCCTCACCAGCCGGATATCCGTTCAGGCTGATAAAGTAGGCCAGGAGGTTCGCATAATCCTCCGGACTCAGGCTACCGGGATCGCCCTCCGGCATCATCGTGGACACGAGTTCCAAGATATCGCCGGCCGTCTGGCCCGGGTGGTCAGCAGCGTCACCTCGCCCGATTCGGGCGACACGTAGAGCTGGGTACGAGCCTCGTCGTCGATGCTCAGCTTGTGAAACGGGAGCAGCCTGCGCTGTGATATGGTCCACTGGTCGGACTGCGTCAGAAGCGTCTCGTAGCGGACCCGCTCCGGGGCAACGTCCATGAATCGACTCGCCACGTCGCGAGCCGGATCGGGGCCCACCTCTCCCATCAATTCGCCCGTGTCGGCGAATACGGTCGCCGTGCCCCGCCACCGATCCGGTAGGCCGGCCGATCCATCACCGTGAGGAGCGTGACTCTCTCCAAGAGGTCCTCGAGACCCCCCCGTCGAGCGGCCTCCTCCGGCGTCACCCGGATGGATTCGAGATCCAACGGTGCTAGACGCTCCAGGCGCAGTTCATCGGTCAGGATCGGCATCCTCCGGGCGTAGATCATCCCGATCCCGGAGGCAAACCAAACCACGAACAGCAGCCCCAGGGCGATGCCCAAGTACCGATGGGAGAGGATCAACCATTTCCGGAGCCGAGCCATCATACGAGTGCCCGGGACACTAGCGCGGGGAGCTCCAGAGCGGGGGACCGCATCCTGCGGTCATCAGAGCCCGCCGACCGTCACCCCTCTACACGGGTTGCGGTAAACGTCCCCACCAAAAGTCCGCCGGCGATGTCCATCGTCCCTGAGATCGTGCCGTCTGCATTGACGGTTCCGGCGTATTCCACCGGGGCGAGTTGCCCTTGTAGATCGGCCGAGAACTCGAACCTCATCTCCGATCCCGTCACTCGCCCCGATATGGGCGATTGCCCCAGCGCGTCGGACGAATAGCGTCCGCTCAGGGTCCCTCCGTCCTGTGCCAGCGTCACTTCCGGCATGGTGACGCCCGTGTCTGTCGTAACCGAGAAGATCCAATCGCCTGATAGGTCCACCGCCTGAGCGCTGGCCTCGACCGCTCCCGCGATGGCGATCACCATCGCGGGAGCGACCATTCCGACCAAGCGGGTCTTGGGGAATTTCATTTCGTACTCCTCCGTTCGAGTTCTTGCTTGTACGAGTTCTACATCGCCCCCGCGGAGGGCGCTAGTCGATCACCGCCTGATACACGAACCGCTTGAACTGCCGGCGGAACGTGATGTCACGATTTGGCCGAATCTGAATCATGAAGATACCGATGAGGTCTTCCTCTGGATCGACCCAGAAGGAAGTGCCCCGGATTCCGTACCAGTAGCAGTTGCCCACCGAACTAGGCATCCCATCCAGGCCCGCCACGTTCTTCACCGTGAAGCCAAGCCCGAAACCCCATCCACGTCGCAGAAAACCGGTCGGGGTCCCGTCCGGCAGGTGATCGGTTGTCATCAGCTCGATCGTCTTCCGACTGAGGATTCGAGCCCCGTCCAGCTCTCCGCCGTTGAGCAGCATCTGTGCGAACCGGGCATAGTCGTGCGCGGTGGAGACGAGCCCGCCACCTCCGGAGAACCTCGTGGGGGCCGCATGAACCTGAGCGTGTCGCCGACGGTGAGCGTCCGCTCGGCCCCTTGGTGCCCATAGTGGCGGGCGAAACGATCACGCTTGGAGGCCGGAACGTAGAATCCGGTATCGACCATGCCGAGGGGCTCGAAGATCCGCTCGCGGAGGAATACATCGAACGACTGTCCTGACACGACCTCCACGAGGTGCCCGAGCACGTCCGTGGAGAGGCTGTAGTTCCACCGCGTTCCCGGCTGGCACACCAGCGGGAACGCGCTCAGATGGGTCACCATGTCCGCGAGCGTCGACCCGCCCCCAACCCTCTCTCGTAGGTAGAGCGAGTCGACGACGGTGTTGGAGAATGTGCCATAGGTCAGACCCGACGTATGACGCAACAGATCCATGATCGTAATCGGTCGACGCGCCCGCTCAGTCGGAATGTCATCCGCGGACGTCGCTTCGGAGAGTTTGGCTACCGGGACGTTGGCGAGTTCGGGCAGATACCGTCCGACGGGATCGGTGAGGAAGAATCGTCCCTCCTCGTAGAGCATCATCACGGCTACGCTCGTGATGGGCTTCGTCATGGAGGCGATTCGGAAGATGTCGTCCACCACCTCCTGGGGGTCGCCCGCGGCCAGGTCACGCATGCCCCACGCGCCGGTGTACGGGAGCTTTCCGTGCCTCAGGACCATCCGACCGCACCCGCGATGCGGCCCTCCTCAGCGTAGCTTAGGAAGGCGGCGTCGATTCGCTGGAGGCGCTCGGACGAAAGTCCGACCTCCTCAGGTCGTGGCGAGAGTAAAGTCCTGGGCGGTTGCGGGGGCCGCGGAGTGGCCGAACAGTGCGAAAGCGCCGAACAAAGCGAAGAGGCCGAACCGTGCGAAAGCAATGGTGGCTCTGCGGATCATCCTACAGAATCCGCCCTTCCGTCGTCAGCCGAATTCGGTACAGACCCGTGCGCGCCGTCATATAGAGCGTGCGCCCGTCGTCGCCCCAGCCGACATTGGCAGGCACCTCATCGGGCTGGATGCTTCCCAGGTGTGTCCCGTCGGGGGCGAAGACCCAGACCCCGCCCGGTCCCGTCGCGAAGATGTTCCCCGCGAGATCGACCTTCATGCCGTCGGCAGCTCCCTCCGCCATCTGGTCGTTCACGTCGTAGAAGACGCGAGGGTTCGACAAGCCCTCGTCGTCGACGTCGTAAGCGTACCAGACCTTCTGATTCGCGTCGGAGTTCGCCACGTAGAGTGTCGTCTCATCGGGCGAGAGGGCGATGCCATTGGGGCGGGTCTGATCCGCGTAGAGTAGCTCCAGCTCGCCGTCGAGGCGTAGCCGGTAGATGCCGTTGAAGTCGAGCTCCCGCAACGGCGACTCCTCGAGAGCCTCCAGACCGTATGGGGGATCGGTGAAGTACAGCGAGCCGTCCGCACCGTAGACGGCATCGTTCGGACTGTTCAGCCGTCTCCCCTGGTAGTTGTCGACCAGCGTCGTCCGCGTGCCGTCCGCCTCGAGCCGTGAAATGAGGCGATTTCCGTGCTCGCAGATAATGAGTCGACCCTCCTCGTCGAGCGTCAGGCCGTTGGAGCTGACGGACCCTCGGCCGGTGAGGTCGCCCTCGAACACCGGGTCGATCAAGGGGCTCGCCCCCTCGACTTCGGTCCACTGATAGAGGGCGTTCGCCTGCACGTCCGAAAACAGGAGCCGAGATTCGTTTTGGATCCAGACGGGCCCTTCCGTGAAGACGAACCCGTCGGCCAGCTTCTCGATTCGAGCGTTGGCGGGAACGAGGGCGTCGAAACGCGGGTCGACGCGCAGGATGGACCCGACGCCGGAGTTGCCCTGTTCCGGCCCACAGGCTGCGGCTGCAACGAGGGAGACCAACATGCCCGCGAATTTGAGTCTCTTCATGGCGCTGATGACGTCTTCCCGCTTACGACACTAGAGTCACGTCGTGAACCGGCATCATAGTCAGCGGGGACGAAGAGCCACAAGAGTTCGTTGCGGCCGCCTGTAACTTGCCCCTCGTCCTGAAGCGTACGATTCTTGGGGTCGGATCGCTTTATACGTCACACAACCCCGTTCTTGGAGAGGCTCACGATGAAGATGTTCCCGGTGTATGCGGTTGCGGTGTCGTGCCTCCTCGCGCCCTCGACGTCACGGGCCCAAGAAGCGAGTCCGGAGACGTCCGCACAGCCTGAGGTCCGTATTCTCAGTGCGGTGCTCGGGCCTCTCACCCGGGACATCACTACCGCCTATCCAGACGCCCAGGCCTTCTTCGATCAGGGTCTGCAGATGATGTTTGCCTTCACGATTCCGAACGCGCTGGAGTCGTTCCAAGAAGCTGAGCGACGGGATCCCGATTGTGCGATGTGCTACTTCGGGGAAGCTTGGGCGAGGGGCCCCTTCCTCAATGGACGCATGCGGCCCTCGAACGCGCCGCTCGCCTACGCCGCGATCCGGAAGGCGATCGTTCTCGCTGAAGAGGCGGCGACTCCGGCGGAACGGGGTTTGATCAACGCGATGGCCCTCCGGTACACTGAGGAGGAAGACGCGGATCTCCGCCCGAGGCTCGACTCGATCTACTCCCGGGCGATGGCGGAGCTCTACCAGGATTTCCCGGACGATTTGGACATCGCGACGCTCTATGCAGAGTCTTTGATTCTCCTGAACCCCACGCGAGCCAACTACCGGCTAGGGGATCCATTTGTCCAGAGTTTCCACCGGGTACTCGAAGCGGTTCTGGCGAAGGACATCACACATCCTGGCGCGTGCCACATCTACATCCACGCCACGGAAGCGACGGAGGAGCCCGGGAGAGCGGAGGACTGTGCGGATCTGCTCGGGGCATCGATTCCCGGGTCGAGCCACATCAACCACATGCCGTCGCATACGTATAACCGGATCGGGCGCTGGGACTCAGCCGTACGATCGAACCTCGACGCGTGGCATTCGGACCAGCGCGTGACTTTTGAAGAGGGCGTTTCATACGGAGCGACCCACAACTTGCACATGCTGTTGTTCGCGGGGTCCATGGCCGGCCAAGGGGCCGTTTCGCTTTTGGCCGCCGAAGCGTATGCCGATCAAGTGGAGGGCGGCGTGTTCTACGAGGCACTTGTCATGCTGCGGTATGGGTGGTTCGAGAAGGTCTTGGCCCTCGAAGACGAGACGCCCTCCTTCGAGATGCCCATTCAGCGCGGTCTCTTCCAATTTGCTCAAGGATACGCCCACCTCCGCGCCGGTGAAGCCGATTTGGCACGTGTATATCTGGCGCGGGTCAAAGAGGCGGCCGCGACTCTTCCCGAGAGCACACAGATCCGCGGCGCGACCGCGGCCCGCCTTCTAGGGACCGCCGCCGGCATTCTAGAGGGTGAGATTCTCCGGGAGGAAGGCTTGCTGGACGAAGCGATCAGAGTGTTCGAAGACGCAGTCGAGCTGTATGCGCCCATTCCTTACTCTGAGCCTGAGGCGCTGAACGTCTCGCCGCGGCATTGGCTGGGCGCGGCCTTGCTCGAAGTCGGGCGCGCCGGGGAAGCTGAGCAGGTATATCGGGATGCGTTGGTTCAGCACCCGCACAACGGATGGTCGATCTACGGCTTGGAGCAAGCGCTCCGGTCCCAGGGGCGCGAGGCCGAGGCCGACGAGGCCAGGGCATGGTTCCGGGAGGCCTGGCCCAACACCGATACGCTGATTCGTTCGTCGAGGTTCTAGCCGACAACGTCGGTCGCTGTAGTGGACCGCGTATGATGCAGAAATAAGGGCCTACGGGCGTTCGGCGGTCCCGTCTAGGACGAACGTCCACATCCGTGGCCCCTCACGGGTGCTCCCCCCCCCGATCGACAAGTATTGGACGCCATCAAGCTCATACGTCATGGGTGTCGCGGTGCCGCCCCCGACCTCAGTGGACCAGAGCTCCTCCCCCGTGCTCGCGTCGTGCGCGACGAGTCGGTTGCCCGACCCCCGGAACACCAGGTTGCCCCCGGTCGAAAGCGTGCCGCCATTCCCTCCCTGGGACGGAGCGCGCCAGACCTCCGTGTTGGTCACAGGATCCCGCGCCACCAGCATCGTCCTGGGGCCGGTCAGCTCTGGCCGGTCCGGCCGAACTCTGCTGCCCCCGCCGCGGATCGTGGTGCCCGTGTTCCATTGCCCCAGCGTGTACTCGAAGTCGGTGACCATCTCGTAGTAGGACTGCGTGTTTTGCGCAGGCAGATAGACGAGGCCGGTCTCCGGATTCCACGCCATGGGGCGCCAGTTGTGTGCGCCGGTCGGACCGGGCGACAGCCAGGCTCCCTGGCGGTTCGTCCCGTAGCGGGCTTGAGGCGTCTCGATCGGTCGGCCGCTCATCTGGTCGATCCCCGATGCCCAGGTCACGTCGTCGGCGTAGGGCTCCCCGGAGATGAACTCGCCGGTCAGACGGTCGATGACGAAGAAGAAACCGTTTTTGGGTGCCTGAACGATGACTTTGCGATCTCGCCCATCGATCGTCAGGTCCAACAACATCAGCGGCTGAGTGGCGGTATAGTCCCAGTCGTCACCAGGTGTGGTCTGATAGTGCCACACCAACTCGCCATCGTCCGCGTTGAGGGCGAGAATCGAGGAGAGGTAGAGGTTGTCGCCGCCGCCCGGGCTTCGTATGTCCCGGCTCCACGGCGCGCCGTTGCCGGTGCCCACGTACAGTAGGTTGGCTTCTGGGTCGTAGGCGAAGGCATCCCACACTGAGCCGCCGCCGCCGACCACCCACCACTCCCCGGTCCAGCTCTCCGCCGCCACCCGCATCGCCTCGCTCTCGAATCCGTCTGCTGGATTTCCGGGGACGGTGTATGTGCGCCAAGCCTGGACTCCCGTCTCAGCATCATAGGCCGTGACGAAGCCGCGAATGCCGTACTCGGCGCCGCCATTGCCGATGATGACGTTTCCGGCGGCGATTCGCGGGGCGCCGGTGATGCTGTAGTCCTGTCCCGGGGGCGTGGTCTGGACGACCCACTCCACCAATCCGGTTTCCTTGTTCAGCGCCACCAGCCTTCCATCCAGCAGCCCCGCGAACAGCTTGTCTCCGTAAATGGCGACGCCGCGATTCACGTCTCCGCAGCAGACGCTGGGTCCTCCTTGCCGCTCATCCGGAATCCCCGGGTCCCACTGCCACAGTTTCTCTCCCGTGCGGGCATCGAGTGCGAAAACGAAGCTGTGTGGTCCCGTCGCGTACATCACACCGTCCGACACCAGGGGCGTCGCTTCGAGCCTGGCTCCGGTCTTGGGGATCTCCCAACTCCAAGCGAGTCCCAGCCGGTCGACGTTGCCAGCGTTGATCTGGTCGAGCGGGCTGTGGTGCGTCTCAGCCTGGTCCCGCCCGTAAGTCAGCCATTCCTCCGGGGCCGCCTCCATCAAGGCGGCTGCATCGACCGACGCGGCCGCGCCGGCGTTTCCCGACTGTTGCCCGGACAGGGGCTCGAGCGGCTCAAGTACCGCCGCGAACGTCACGAGTAGGGCGGCCAGCAACCACCCATCGTCGAACGAGGTTCTTCTTCTCAGTGGAAACGGCATCATGCGGCGGCTCCTTTGGCGATCTAGAGCGGAGCGAAAGACCCGACGGTACGAAGCCCGGCTGTGTTGCAAACAGCGTAGGGTCGCGGGTTGGGAGCGTGCAAGGGGCTTGGCGGCGAAACCAATGATAAGACTAGCTTAAATCAATTCATTATGATCATATTAGTCATATGGCTAGCGTCCCAATCTCCGTCCTCAAGGTTCGGCCCTCTGAGGTCCTCCGAAGGGTTCGTGCCGGTGACACGCTCGTGGTTACGAACCGGGGGGCTCCCGTGGCCATCGTCACGCCCCTGCCATCCTGACGTGCCCCCAGGTGTGGCACCACTCCCTATGTTAGACCTTGAGCCATCGGTGGTCCAAGAAGTTGGGGCATTCTAAGGAACCGAGACGATGGTTTGATCGTCTCCGGGGCGGGGGGTCGTCCGCCAAAGGCACGATGCGGTCGGACAGTATTGTAAAGCCGCCTCCACTGCTCGACGAGGACGACGGCCTCGTCGATTTCGCCGTTTAAGAACTCATCTCTGAGCTTGCCGTTGAAGCTCTCGACGTAGCCGTTCTCCCACGGACTGCCGGGTTGGATGAACAGCGTCTGCACACCGACCCTGGCCAGCCACCGCCGCACGAGCTTTGCCGTGAACTCCGGCCCATTGTCCGAGCGCAGATGCTCGGGCGGTCCGTGCCTGACGAACAGGTCGGTGAGAACCCCGAGCACATCGTGGGCTCGAGTCCTTCGAGCGACCTTGATGGCCAGACACCGTCTCGTGTGTTCACGAAGTCGTAAGACCAGACATGATTCTTGTGCTGCGTCCTGAGTCGGATGCACGAGCCATCGTTCAGCCACAACCGGCCCCGCTTCGGTTGCCGTCAGGGCACTTTCAGCCCTTCTTGCCGCCAGATCCGTTCCACACGCTTGGGGGTCACGCACCACCTTTCGATCCGCAGCAGGTTCGTGATCTGACGGTATCCGTACCTGCCGAACCGGCTCGCCAGCCGCACCACGTCCGTGCGTAATGCCACCTCGTCAGATCGCACCTTCTTCACCCGGCGCTGCGTCGTGCGTGGCTGGTCCAGCACACGACACGCGTGACGCTCACTCGCCCCGAACCGCTGCCGGACATGCACCACACACCGGCGTCTGCGCTCGGGGCTCAGAAGTTTCCCTTGGCCGCTTCCTCCATAATCAGCTTGTCCAGCGTCAGGTTCGCCACCGCTCGCTTCAGCTGCGCGTTCTCACGCTCCAGATCCTTGAAGTGCCGTGCCTGGTCCACCCTCATCCCCCCGAACTCCTTCCTCCACCGGTAGTACGTCTGTTCGCTGATCCCGAGCTCGCGGCTCACCTGGTCCACCGTCTTGCCGTTCGCCAGACCGACTCAGGCCTCCCGCAGTGCCGTGATGATCTGCTCCGGCGTGTGCCTTCTCCTGCTCATCTCCTGCTCATCGCTGACCTCCTCTCTGAAGCTGCGACCAGCCTCAGATCCTAACATCCGCACTGGTCTCGTTTCAGGAGGTCACGCCACATGCGAGCGTGCTTGGAGCCTGCGAGTGTGTAAACCCCTCATCCATCTATCCACTGGTCGGGAGCCTTAGTAGATTCAGCGTTACAGTGTCACGTTACGAAGATAGGCGCTCCGGTACCGTAATATTCGCGGATTGTAGGAATCAAGGAGGGGGAGGATGAGGGAGACGGACAGCCCGCTGCATTCTCGACCACTCGCATGCCTTGCCGCATCGGTCGCCCTGCTTGCGCTTGCAATGGGCGGGGCTCCTGTGGAGGTCACCGCCCAAACGGCTGTGGCGGCGGTTCCCGACCTGGTGGGCGTCTGGGATGGAGGAGGCCGTGTGCGTCGAATCAACGGTCCGAATATGCCATGGACGCCAGACAATTTCCCCGTGCTCAACGAGCGTGGGCTCGCCTATCAGGCGGTTTTCGATGAGGCGATTGCACCGAAGTACGATTGTGTGCCATCGGCGTCACCGGCGCTCCAGTACGACCCCTATTTCATGGAAGTCGTGCAGTGGCCGGATCGGGTTTTACTCCGGTACGAGAAGGACGACCAGCTGCGTACCGTTTGGCTGGACGGGCGCGAGCCGCCGCTGAACGAATACACCGTCCAGGGTTTCGCTGTGGGTCGATACGAAGGCGATGCGCTCCTCGTCGAAACGACGCACTTCGTCTTCGATATCACCGGATTCGACGATTACAACGGAATCCCGTCGTCCCAGCTCAAGAGGGTGACCGAGCGGTACTGGCGTGAAGGGGAAGAACTGCGCATGACGCTGACTCTTGAGGACTCCATGTTCCTCAGGGAACCCGCGTCCTACACGACACGCTGGCTCCCGGCCCCCGAGGGCTACAGGCTCAACCCGTACGAATGTGATGCGGAAGACGCACGTCGTGCGGTGAAGTACATGATTCCGAAGTACCGATAAGCCCAAGGACCGATCAAGGGTGTGAAACCTCAAGGAGACAG
>CAUZVZ010000104.1:0-10243 GCA_963583605.1 Gemmatimonadales bacterium UBA6960 | reverse complement strand
AAGTCCGCTGAGGCCGTGTCGGGAAGGCCCAGCCGGTAGAGATCCTGCTCCCATTCGCTCGTCGCCAGCTCGTCGTCCACGACCACGTAGTGCTGCACTCTGAGCTGTGGCCCCCAGCCCATCACCACCTGTCCGTGGATGAGCCGTTCGTCGATTCGATACAAAACGACCGACATCTATGGGGACGGCTCAGCGGTCTTGACGCCTTCTTGGCCCTTTTGGAGTAGACGCGGCACCAGCTGGGAAAGGGAAAGCTCCCTATGAAACACGAACTCGAGTAGCATCGGCAGGTTCATGCCGAAGACCACTGCCCGCCGTCCGTTGTTTCTGCACGTCAGTTGGGCCGTCAGCGCACAACTTCCGCTTCTGAGATCGGTGAAGACGACGACCGGCTCGTTTCCCACCAAGGCATCCACCTGGTCGGCCAGTCCCTGGGGACTCTGGCCCTGGTTGCTCATCGCCGTGAGAACACCCTCGTCCAGGTCCGTGATCCTCCGCACGGCATCCACCATGCCCTCCGCCAATTTCCCGTGGCTGAGCAAGACGCCCCTCACCGGCTCTCCCTCACTCATAGTCCTGCTCGAAGTACTCGTGCACCGGACGCATGGCCTCCTTGAGACGCTCATTGAAGGCACCGGCGGAATCTATGCCCGCGTACTTGAGAAGGTGGTCCATGGCCACGACCTCCGAAATCACGGTGATGTTCTTTCCGGGGTTGAGCGGAATCGTGACTTGGGGAACCTGGATCCCGAGCACGTCGACCTCAGTCGAGTCGAGCCCGGTCCGGGTGTAGGCCGTATCCTCGTCCCAGCGCTCCAGTCGGACTATGACCTCGATTCGCTTCTGCTGACGGGTGGCGTGGATCCCGAAGAGAGTTCGGATGTCGATGATGCCGAGACCCCGAATTTCCATATGGTGGGCTTGGAGCTGATGCCCCTGCCCCAGAAGAATGTCCGGCCCCCGTCGCGAGACGATGACGTGGTCATCAGCGACCAGTCGGTGACCACGCTCGACCAGGTCCAACACGCACTCGCTCTTCCCCACTCCGCTCTCTCCGACGAAGAGCAACCCCACGCCGTATACGTCGGCCAAGGACCCATGAAGATTCGTGCGAGGGGCGAGAATCGCATCGAGATAGGGCTTGATCCGCCTGTAAAACTCTCTCGTGCTGAGACTCGAGCGGAGGATGGGAATCGAGCACTCTGCCGCCACCTCCAGAACTTCATCGGGCACCGACAGCGCTTTCGTGACGAACACGGCCGGAACTCCGAACCTGAAAATACCGTTGATCCGGTCTCGCCGCGCCTCTGGGGCCAGGCCCTCCAAGTAAGCGATCTCAGTCTCACCAAATACCTGAATTCGCTCGGACGTGAACCGCTCCGTATACCCTGCCAACGCGAGCCCGGGGCTGGAGAGATCTGAGTCCAGGACCCGGCGCTCAAGACCGATGTCGGAGGTCAGGATTTCAAGCTGAAGAGTCTCACACCGGTCCTCGAACAGCCGCTGGACGGTAATCTCTGGCATCGACTCCGGCGGAGCCACCGGCGAATCGCTAGTCAAACAGGGCTACTCCTCTGAGAGAGCTTCGGTCAGCGGTAGGGCTCGGTGGTCTTTCACCTGCTTCTGAAGCTGACGAGCTGGGCGGTCGTTCGCCTGGCTCAGAGCTTCGCTGAACTCATGGCCCTCCCCGGTGGCAACGATCGGGGCACTCCGGTCGATGGGCAGAATTCCCTCGACCTTCTTGGTGTTCTTTTCTTCATCGTAGACGACCTCGATGACGGAAATGGGAGCGCCATACTTATCCAGCCTCGAGAGAATCTCCTCCGTTCGGGCCCGAAAGGACTCAGAAAGAGTGATATGTCGTGATGTAATCCGAACTTCCATGCCACCTCCGTTCATATCGTTGCATGATGACTCGAGGTCGGTTCGTCGCCACTGAGCACCGCCGAAAGTTAGCCCGGTCCGGGCGCGGCCACTAGCTCATGATTCAGGACGTTACTCGCTCTTCCAAGAAATGCTCCATGGCACGCGCAGAAGCGTCCCAACCGAAACCCTCGGCGAAATTCCGGGCGCCCTTCCTTAGTCGCGTACGTTCTTCTTCGTCTTCGAAGAGCTCTTGGATCCGATGGCTGAGCGTCTCGACGTCTCCGTGGGGAACGAGAAACCCGGTTCGCCCATCCACCACCGAATCTCGTAGGCCGGGTACATCGCTAGCGATGGTGGGCGTCCCACAGGCCGCCGCCTCCAGGTTCGAGATGCCCCAGCCCTCCTTGACTGAGGTGAGGACATGGATCCAACTCCTTCGCAGGAGGTCCCGCTTCTCCGCCTCGGATACGAAGCCCAGAAACTCCACGTGCTCCGTAAGGCCGAGTGACTCCCGGAGCGCAGCCAGTCGCGGCTGATCGTCTCCGCGACCCGCTATGAGAAAGCGACACGAAGTCCCTCGCTGCACGAGTCGCGACACGGCTTGTAGCAAGAGGTCGACGCGCTTGTACCGTTTCAGTCTTCCCAGATATAGGAGGGTGGGCTCAGAGAAGCGTTCCCCATCCGCAACAGGGGACAAGACCTCGAGATCGACCCCGTTCGGAATGATCTCGATCCTCCTGCGCGGAATCCCTCGCCGCGCCAGGTCCTCAGCCGTGCTGTCGGAGACCGCCGCGGTTGGCACGGATCTGAACACTCTTCCGACGGGCAGTTCCAGAAGCCAGGTCGCCGTCGCCACCGGTAGGGAGACTTCCCGAAACGCGGCTGTTCCGAAGAGGTGGTGGACGATGAGGGCCACGGGCGCCCCGACTCCCCAAAATGGCGAAAAAAAAGGCACCTTGTTCAGGTCCTCCACGACGACGTCGAACCGCTCGCTCCGGAGTCGGCATCTGAAATAGACCGGGGCGACGAGAGAAAGCGTGTACCGACCGCCGACCCGATGGACTTCAATGCCGTCGAGTGCAGTGCGGCGCTCACAGCCATGCCATCCCGAGCACAAAAGCGTGACTGAATGTCCCCGGTCCACCAGGCGGCGGAAGATCTCGTAAAAATGAACTTCGGCCCCCCCGGCCTGTGGGTTTTCCGGATCGAGCCAATTGAGCACGAGGATCTTCACTCGCTGGGTTCCGGGATCAGGAGATCACGCGCTTGTAAAGCGCATCCAGGACGCCGTTTACGAATCGGGGGGACTCAGGACCGCTGTACCGCTCGGCCAACCGTACCGCTTCTTGAATAGAAACCTTGGGCGGGATGTCATCGAAACAGACCAACTCAGCGGCGGCGATCCTGAGAATTCCGCGGTCGAGCAGAGCCAGGCGTCCCATGCGCCAATTGTCCAAGGCTACTTCCAGCAGTTGATCCAGTTCATCACCGCGTGCGTCCAACTGGGCCGCGAGGCGGCGCAGATACGGCATCCGTGATTCCGCGATCCTGCGCATGGACACAACTTTCTTGAGGGCGTGCGTAAACGTCCCGTCGCGCTCCCCGACGTCCCACTGGTAGTGAATCTGGAGCGCCCACGCCCTCGCCCGGGTCCGGTCGATCCTCCGAGCTGAGCTTTCAACCACTCCGCTCGATTTTTTCAACGTGCCTTGAGGCCTCATGGGGAAGCGGGTAGAGCCATCGGGCTTCTAATCCTCGAGGCCCTCGTAAAGGCCGATCATGTGAAGTGCGCTCTGCGCGAGTTCGCGCCCCTTGTTGCCGGCCTCCCGGGAAGCGCGAGCCCAGGCTTGATCCGGTGTGTCGGTCGTCAGCACACCGAACAGGAGCGGAATATCGATCTCCAGAGCGACGGCGCTGAGCCCGGAAGAGGCCTCACCGGCCACGTAGTCGAAGTGTGGTGTTTCCCCCCGAATCACACATCCTAGAGCAATGAAGGCATCGTGGCGGTTCAGGGCCGCGATCTTACGGGCCGCTTGTGGAAGCTCCCAGGCGCCTGGCACCCAATAGACGTCCACCGCGTCCGCCCCGACACCGAATTCTTCGAGGGTACTCCGGCACGCTTCGAGCATTTCTCCCGTCACTTCGCCGTTGAACCGCGCAGCGAGGATTCCAATGCGCTTGCCCGGTGCCGGTTCCGGGAGGTGCGAGCCCATGTCGATTTGCACGTCAGACGTCCTCGCGAATCTTAGAAGGGTGATGCAGCCTTCTACAGAAGGTGGCCCAACTTCGATCGCTTCGTGTCGAGATAACCCTCATTGTGTTCGCCACGCCCGACGCGAAGAGGCTCCCGGTCGGTGATCTCGAGATTGTAACCCTCGAGTCCGACGATCTTCCGTGGATTGTTCGTCAGCAAGCAAATCTTCCTGAGCCCGAGATCGAGGAGAATCTGTGCGCCAATCCCGTAGTCCCGCAGGTCCGGCTTGAACCCCAGCGCCTGGTTCGCCTCAACCGTGTCGTGACCCTGGTCCTGTAGCTCGTACGCACGAATCTTGTTGTGCAGGCCGATCCCCCGACCCTCCTGCTTCAGATAGACGATGACCCCCCGACCCCTTTCGGCAATCTGTTTGAGGGCGGCCCTCAACTGCGCTCCGCAATCGCAACGAAGGGAGCCGAACACATCGCCCGTCAGGCACTCCGAGTGCATACGAACGAGCACGTCCGCATCACCCTCGGCACCCTCGGCCGCGTCCTCGCCGGCGCCCTCCACATCACTCTCGATGTCACCTTTGACGAGCGCGATGTGCTCCCGGTCATCGATCGGACTCTGGTAGGCGATGATACGAAACGGTCCGAACTCAGTCGGCAGATTCGCCTCAGCCACCCGTGTGACCAGGCGTTCCTTTGCAAGACGGTACGCCACCAGTTGCGCCACCGTGATGAACGAAAGGCCGTGTTCCTGCGCGTACAACTCCAGCTGGGGTCGGCGCGCCATCGTCCCGTCGGGGTTGAGAATCTCACAGATCACCCCGACCGGAGGCAGCCCGGCCATGCGTGCCAGATCCACCGCGGCCTCAGTCTGACCCACGCGGCGAAGGACGCCGCCCGGGCGGGCCTTGAGCGGAAAAATGTGTCCCGGGCGCCTGAGGTCGCCCGGTTCGGTCTCAGGATCCACCAGGACCTCGATCGTCTTGGCTCGATCATGCGCGCTGATGCCAGTGGTCACACCGAACCGCTGGTGGGCGTCCACGGAAATCGTGAAGGCGGTACCCTGCGGGTCCGAGTTTTCGTCGGTCATGAGAGGAAGACCCAGTGCCGTCGCACGTGGTGGCGTCAGTGCGACGCAAATGAGACCCCGACCGAACTGCGTCATGAAGTTCACCGTCGCGGGCGTCACGAGGGAAGCCGCGCAAACCAGGTCACCCTCGTTTTCGCGATCCTCGTCGTCGGCGACGATGATGATCTTGCCCTGACGAATGTCCTCCAGGGCCTGTTCGATCGAATCGAACGGCATGGCTAGACGCTCCTTTACGATGGCTCCCGTGCGCACGACGTCGGACTGCAGCGATGTTGCGCTTCGCCACACAGACATTATATCAGCCATGAGGGGTCCTAGGGACCGTGCGGGGCACGTCTCATCCTCATCCACTTTGAGATTAGGGATCATTTGCTCGTCCGCAGCACCCTCACGAACCATCGGAAAGCAGCCTCCGAACGTACTTCCCGATCAGGTCACCCTCGACGTTCACCCGCGCGCCAGCTTTGAGCCTGCTCAGGTTGGTATGCTCCCACGTGTAGTGGATGACGGCCACCTGACAGACGTCGTCATCCGAGATCGCGTTGACCGTGAGACTCACGCCATTGAGGGTGATCGATCCATGGAGGATGGTCCCCGACGCCACATCGGACGGAATTCTGAAGTCGAGGAGACGATATTCCCCCTGGTCCTCTATGCCGATCAGGCCCCCCACCGCGTCGACATGGCCTTGAACGAGGTGTCCGTCCAGGCGCGTTCCCATGGCGACGGCACGCTCGAGATTGACGGGGCTCCCCTCAGTGTAGTCCGCCGCCACGGTCCGAGAGAGCGTCGTTCCTACGCTGTTGACCGTGAAGCCCCCGGCCAGGACGTCGACCACGGTGTGACAGGCCCCGTCGAGAGACACGGACGAGCCGGGCTGGAGATCTTCAAGGACGACCTTGGCTTCGATCTCCAGTTCGCGGGCGCCGTCCATCTCGCGCGTGGCGCGTATCGTTCCCACTTCCTCTACGATCCCACTGAACATCAAGCCTCCGAAGAGCTGTTGCGGTACCGCTTCAACCGCCTTGATAGTCATAGGTGATCAAAACGTCGGGTCCGAATTGCATCGGCTCGCCTCGGCTCGACCAGCCCAGGCCCTCGGGCGTCGAGCTTTCGCCCTCAAACGCCGGAACACCCTGGGACCCGAGCGTCACGGGCGCCTGGAAAACATAAAACCGCTGCGCCAATCCCTCACGGGCAAGCACTGTAGCCAATCTTGCCCCACCCTCACAGAAAACGGAGCAAAGACCGAGATGCCAACACCGCTCCAGCATCTTTCCCAGGTTGGCTCCGCCGCCGCCCTGCGGCACGATCTCCACCTGAGCCCCGACATCGCCCAGTGCCTCGACGCGCTCGGCCGGAGCGGCTTCAGTCGTGAAAACCACGACCGGCGCTTCGCTCCCGTCGCCGAACATAGAGGCATCCGGTGACAACGTAGCCCTCGGGTCCACCACGACACGTGTGGGCTGAATCCGGGGATCGAAGCCATATCGCACGGTAAGCAAAGGATCATCGATACGGGCGGTCTCACCCCCGACCAAGACTGCGTCGAAGCCGCTCCTGAGGCGATGGACTTCTCTGTTCGCTTCATCGCCAGTGAGGAGCGTCCGCTCGCCCTCCCTCGCGGCGATCCTCCCGTCCAAGCTCACCGCCAACTTCAGAGCGACGTACGGTCGCCGGTACGTCGATGTGTGGAAGAACACGGGATCGACGTCGTGAAACGTCCCAACGTCGGCCGCGGGGCCGACGACCTCGACCCCCGCCTGTTCCAAGAGTTCGGCCCCACCCCCCGTCGCAGCGCCCGGATCGGAGGCCCCGAAGACCACTCGGGTCACCCCTGCCTCCACCAGTGCTTCCGAACACGGGGGCGTCTGGCCGTGATGGCTACAGGGCTCCAGGCTCACATACGCGGTAGCGCCGCGGGCGGAATCTCCTGCAGAGCGGATCGCGTTCACTTCTGAATGCGGACCGCCGAATTCCTCGTGCCATCCCTCCCCCACGAGGTGTCCATCACGCGCAAGGACGCACCCGACCATCGGATTGGGATGCACGCGACCCCACCCTCGACCCGCCAAGGAGGCGGCCCGCTGAAGCCACTCCCGGTCCGACTCGGTCAGAGACATGTCAGATCGTGAGTCGGCCCGCCACGCTGACGAACGGCGTGATCGCACCGGGATCGTACGCGCCCGCGTAACCGGCCAGTTCATTGTATCCACCAGCCCATCCTCCTTCTATCGAAAACTGGTACACGAGCCTCGTGATGGACACGCCCGCAAAGTAGATCATTCGGCGGGTCGCCAGGTCGCCCACACGGACGATTCCATGGCCCCCCGTGATCGTGGGATCCGGCACCTGGACGCCCATTTCGCCTCGGTCCCAATTCCATCCGATGCCCCCCAAAACGGCGAGCGTGAAGAAGTCTTTGCCGATAATCGCTCGCAGGGAGGTGGTCGAGATATCGGTATCCATCTGGGGACCGGTCACGGCGCCGGTGGCCCAGTCCACGCTCTGCCCAAAGGACCGCATCAATGACACCGTGAGGCCGGGTATCGTGAACGACTCGCGGAAAATTCCGAGCCGCCCACCCACCGAAAGAGTGCCCTCGTTGCCTAGGAAGCCGTCGGACTCTCCAAGGAAGATGAGACTCCCGGACCCGATAAGGTCCAGGGATAGCACACCGCCGACGGTCGGCATCAACGAAAATCCATCCAGAACGCCCACTGCCACCGAACCCTTCAACCCGTACCCATTGATGGTGTTCTCGCCCGCGACGCCTATGCCTCCCCCCAGGATGTCCGGCATTGTGAAACGCGCCACCCGGAACCGGAGGCCCACACTCACACGGGGCGAACTCGCCAGCCGCCTCCCGATCGTGCTGGACGCCCCCGCGAGATCGGCACCCGAAGCGTCAGCTAGGCCGACTCCACCACGAACGGCCTGTGCCGCCAGTACGGCACTTTGGCAGGAGGTGAGCAATTCCGCCGATCCGCCCAACGCACATTGGTTGACGAGCAGCGTGAGATCCTGTGCGGAGGCAGCCCCGAACCACCCCGAAAGCGCCAGCAAGCAGAAAGCCGCATGCCTGATCCTCACGTCCACCGTACGCCCTTTCCGGCCTCCACTTCTCCCATGACCCACGCTGGACAATCGCCTCGGCTCAAGCCCTCCATGACGCTGTCGACGTCCTCCGGTGCAACGACAGCGATCATGCCCACGCCCATGTTGAACACGCGCAACATTTCGTCTCTTTCGACGCCTCCCGCCTCCCTGAGCACGCGAAACACGTCGGGCACTTCCCAAGTATTGAGGTCGATGACCGCACCGAGTTCGGAACCGAGCGTTCGGGGAAGATTGCCCGGAATGCCGCCACCGGTGATGTGAGCCAGCCCGCGCACGCGTCCGGCGTCGAGAGCCTCTGACAAGGCGGGCAAATAGCTCCGATGGACATCCAAGAGCACGTCTGCCACTGAGCGTCCGGACTCGGGAAATTCGTCATCGATCGCCAGCCCCATCGATTCGAATACGATTTTCCTCGCCAACGTGTATCCGTTGGTATGGAGGCCGGTCGATCCAAGTCCGATCAAGACGTCTCCGACTCCGACTCGGGAACCATCCAGAATTCTGTCGCGCTCCACCACCCCCACGATAAATCCAGCCAGATCGTACTCGCCCTTGGCATAAAACTCGGGCATCTCGGCCGTCTCTCCCCCGAGCAGAGCACACCCGTTCTCCTTGCACGCCGTGGCTACGCCACCGACCACCGCGGTTACGACCGACTCTTCCATGGCGCCGCATCCGACGTAATCCAGGAAGAACAGAGGCCGGGCTCCCTGCACGAGGATGTCGTCGACGCAGTGGTTCACCAGATCTTGGCCCACCGTGTCATGCCGTCGCGCCTGGAAAGCCACCATGACTTTGGTCCCGACGCTATCCGTGCTCGAGACGAGTACCGGGCTCGCCACGTCACCGGGTACGGCATAAAGGCCGCCGAAGTGGCCGAGCGCCGACAGCGTGTGTTCGTCCCTGGTGGAAGCCACCAACGACTTCAGGCCCTCCATCGTGCGCTCGGCCGCGTCCAGATCCACCCCCGCTGAGCGATAGTCGAGCGCGCCCGACTTAGGCATCCGACGGCACCAAGTGATGCTCGAACGCCGTTATTTCCCTGAATTCCACGATCCGGTGCAGAATCTCCCTGTCACTGAGCGAGCGGAAGCGATCAACGCTGAAGCTCTCGACCGCGTACGAGCCCATGACCGATCCATAAACCATGGCCCGCCGCAGATCGTCCGGCTCCAGAGAGTCGACGGAGGCGATATATCCCACGAAGCCACCCGCGAAGGAATCTCCAGCGCCGGTGGGGTCGAAAATCACTTCCAAAGGGAACCCCGGCACGAAGAACATCCAGTCCGGCCCGAAGAGAATCGCCCCATGCTCACCCTTTTTCACCACCACGTAGCGTGGGCCGCGTTCCTGTATCCAACGCGCCGCCCGGACGAGATTGTGATCTCCCGCGAGTTGTCGGGCCTCTGCATCGTTGACCATCAGAATATCGACCCGACCCAGGAGTGCGACGAGCGCCTCGCGACTTCCTTCGATCCAGTAGTTCATCGTGTCGCAAATGACAGCCGCCGGCTTTCGCACCTGATCGAGTACCGCGAGCTGGAGCAATGGATCGAGATTGCCCAGGAAGACGTACCGCGAATCCCGAAACGCATCTGGGACGCGCGGCTTGAAGTCACTGAACACGCCCAGGCGGGTCTCGAGCGTGTCCCTCGAGTTCAGATCATATGAATACCGGCCGGCCCAGAAAAAGCTCTCTCCCTCAGCACGTTCCACGCCTGAGAGGTCAGCGCCTCGCTCGGTGAGAAAATCCAGTTGCTCGAACGGATAGTCGTCTCCGACCACCCCCACGACTTGGACCGGAAACAGTAGGCTCGAAGCGGCGGTGAAAAACACGGCTGATCCACCAATCACGTGGTCGGCGGATCCAAACGGCGTTTCCACTGAGTCGAGAGCCACACTTCCCACCACCAAGATCGACATTGAGCAACCTCTCTGTTGGTGCCTACTCCCTACCCAGTC
>CAUZVZ010000103.1:0-10385 GCA_963583605.1 Gemmatimonadales bacterium UBA6960 | reverse complement strand
TGTCATCACGCTCGGGGGCAAACGGATATTCTTCGCGGGGGTGGGGGAGTGTGTCCCGGAGATCCAGGCGCTCCGGGACATCGACGTGGCCTTCATACCGATGAATCTGCCAGTCGACCGTATGCGTCCGATACCCGCTGCCGAGTGTGTCAAGACCTTCAACCCGACGATCGTCTACCTCAATCACTACGACAACGGCTATGCGGGGTGGCTCGGCAATCCGCAGAGGCCCCGGCCGGGCGGTGTGGGCGCGCAGGATACCGCAGCCACCATCCAGGCGTTCCGGGATGCGATACAGGGCGAGTCGATCGAGTTTCGCGACGGTGGCTGGTATCCACCCCTGCCCCCGCAATGACGGGAAGGAGGCTGAGCAGCGCAGGGGTCCTTGTACATCGGCCGGGCCTGGTCGACCTGAGACGGAGCCTAGCTCCGACGAGTTAGGGTAGGATTCCGGTGGCGGAGGGCGAACAACTAGCCCCCAGTCCCCCCGTCAACAGGAGTTAACGCATGGTCCACTACGGCTCCAAGGAACTCGCGCAGGGCTTTCGCACCGTTCGGAAGAACACCCTCGAGGCGGCGCGAGACATTCCAGAAGACAAGTACGACTTTTGCCCGGCGCCAGATTGCCTAAGCGTCGAGAAGCTATTGACTCATATTGCGCTAAGCTATCGGCTTCACGCCATCGAGAAGCGGTTCAGCATGGCGGGCTTCGACTTCCCGGAGATGATGGCCGAGCTCGGGGCGAAAGAAGCGGAACCCAGAACGAAGAGCCAGGTGATCGCGATGCTCGATGACGAGGGCGAGATCTGGGCGACCTTTCTCGATCGCGTCTCCGACGAGTTCCTGGCCGAGACCGTCTCATTTCTACCGGAATTTTCGCAGACGCCCAAGAGCCGGCTCGAGATGATTCTATCGGTGAAAGAGCACGAGATGCATCACCGCGGCCAGGTCATGCTGGTCCAGCGGATGCCGGGTATTGTCCCGCACCTCACTCGGCAGCGGGAAGAGCGCATGGCCCAGACGCGAGCAGCCGAGGCAAGCTGAAGGCGGGGAGCCGTCGCATAAACCATTGCCCATTCAAGACGTTGCGTGAGCAGACGGGTGGAAGACAAACAAGATCATGCGTCGGATGCGTCGGCCAGCGTCGGTGGGCGTCGACGCAGTTTGTGGCACAATTTGAGATCGCTCGCGCATTGAGGCTCCGCGCCGCATCTTGCTCGCGTGAGCACCCCCGACCCCATCAACCGCCTGAACGCAGCCCTCGAAGGATTGGAACCAGATACGCGGCGGCGACGATCCCGATCAGGCCCTGCTGCGCGCCCTGCAACGGATGACACTGAGGAGGTGCGGCCACCCTGGAAGGTCTACGTGTCAGGCTTTCTCGACTGGCCGGTCGACATGTCGGAGGCGGTCGGTTTCAACGAATGGAGGTGCAAGAGGAACCCGAGCGGCTATCTGTTCATCGGCGGATTTTATGACCCCGAGATCGAGGCCCCGACCAAGCAGGACGCCACGCAAGGTCCTCTCACCCGCAAGCTGAGAAGCATCACCGAGACCCGTGACGGCCGAGCCATCAAGTGGACCTTCGATCTGCTGCCGGTTCGCTGGGGCGTTGCGCACGGTATCGCTGCGACCGACTACGACGTGGTGGTGAATCTCGGAGTCGGTGTGTATTCCAGCAGGTTCGGGCCTGGATTTGAGACGATACTCCTGCTGGAGGAGGGTGCCCGGAATCGGAGGTCCGGCGGAACAGATGTCGATGGTATCTCGATCGGTGATGAGGTCGCTCCATCCGCGAAGATCGACGCTAATGCAGGATCCACGCTGATGGCTCCGGCCCAGATCCGTCGGAGGGTCAGGAGTGCGGTAGGCAATATCACCGCTGGCACCACGACCTTCACCGTCCTGGCCGATCCAGCAAGGGACACGAATGTTTTCGTCTGTAACGAGACCCACTACATCATGTTGAGCCAGGCCGACCCGAGTAGGCGCCTCCGGCAAGCGTATTTTATCCATATTTCGAAGCCGTCGAACATGCACGGGGGTCGGCCGTTGGCGTTTGCGCTGAAGGCGCTGATCGAGGATTTGATTCAGCCTTAAGAGCAGACGGTTGGTCCCTCCGTTCGTCCTTTAGCTAGGCCAATCTGCCACTGTGTTGTGCAGGTGGCTGTGCACGTGTCAGGCTCGAAATGTCTGCAAAAAGGGGGTATTCAAACACCCCGGTGAAGCCGCGGAGCCGCCTGACCATCGAACGTTCGCGGGCGACCGCGAATTGACGCGTTTAACCCTGGCGCTCACGTTATCCCGACCAGTCAAAGGGGTTTTAGATGGACGAGGAGGCGTCGAGGTGAAATCACGGGGAGATGCTCTTCGGGACTATGTTGTCCGACGACTCCTGCTCATGGTCCCGACCTTCCTTGGTATCACGATGGTGACCTTCACGCTCCTCCAGTTCGTTCCGGGCGGGCAGATCGATCAGATCCGGATGGCCTTGGCCGGTGCCGGCGGGGGTGGTGAGGTTGGGGGTGGGGGCGGCGCCATCGCGCAACTCGACATCCCCGAGGCGCAGCTGGCGCAGCTCACCGAGTACTACGGGTTCGACCAGCCACTCCCGGTGGCCTACGCCTCGTGGCTCTGGGATGTCGTGCGACTCGACTTCGGCGACTCCTTCCGGTACAGCGAACCCGTGCTTCGAGTGATCGGGGACCGTTTGCCGGTTTCGATCTACTATGGACTCATCACGGCCTTCCTCACCTACGGGATCTGCATCCCTCTCGGTATCCTGAAGGCCATCAAGCACCGGACGAGCGTCGACAACCTGACTTCAGTCCTGATCTTTATAGGGTACGCGGTTCCTGGGTTCGCGCTGGGAGCCGTGCTCAGCAATCTACTCGCGGTGCGATTCGAGATCTTTCCACTCGGGGGATTCCAGTCAGCGGGCGCCGCGGAGATGTCGTTTCTCGCTCAGGTGGGGGACGTTATGTGGCACTCGGTCCTCCCGCTGATCGCGTACCTCGCTGGCGCGTTTGCAGTCACCACCATGCTCATGAAGAACAGCCTCATTGAGAATATGAGCGCCGACTACGTCAAGACGGCGCTCGCGAAGGGGCTGAGTTGGCGACGGACCGTGTTTGTCCACGCCCTGAGAAACTCGTTGATTCCGATGGCTACGAGCGTTGGAACGCTCCTCGGGATCTTCATGACAGGCAGCTTTCTGATCGAGCGCGTGTTCAACATTCAGGGGGTCGGACTCCTCTCCTTCGAGGCGATCCAAGCACGTGATTTCCCGGTGGTTCTGGGCTTCTTGGTGATCTCGAGTGTCCTGCTCATGATAGGGAATCTGGTCTCGGATCTCGCGGTGGCGTTCGTGGATCCCCGCGTCCGGTTCGAGTAGGCGACTGCGGTGGCCGGGCCGATGGAGTGGATTAAGCTGGACCCCATCACACGTAGGCGGCTGCAGCGGTTCCGACGGATCAAGCGGGGGTATTATTCCTTCGTCATCCTGAATGTCGCAATCGTCCTGGCGGTCTTCGCACCCTATCTGGCTGAGAGCAGGGCGCTCCTCGTGTGGCATGACGGGCGTCTGTTCTTCCCGACGTTCGAATTCCTGGACATGGAAACGTTCGGCCAGGAGCCGCCCCCAGCCTGGGGGATCGCTGACCTAGAGACTGAGTATCTGCGTCTGAAGCGCGAGTGGGCTCTAGAGCGGGAACTCTACGACCGTGAGCTTGCCGAGATCGGAGACGATGCCGCCGCGCTTGCCGCGCTCGACGGGCGATACCCGAATCGAGGCGACTTCGTCATCATGCCTCCGATCCCCTGGAATCCCTACCAGAACGACTTCTGGTACAACGAGATCCTGAACGAGGTACAGGCCCTCCTCGACGCAGGGGATGACCAAGGAGCGGCTGCTTTGGCGCGACGCGACCGGATTGTCGAGCTGGCCGACGCGATCGAGACCGGAGATATCGAAGGGGTGATGGCGGATCCCGAACGCTCGCCCACAGGGAACCTCCTTGGTTTGGCGCGGGCCGGATCGATGCCGGCTCTCGCGAGGCTCGGTGCGGTGCCTCCGACCCCGCCCGATCTCATCAGACGGCACTACCTAGGGACGGATTCACAGGGCAGGGACGTGGCATCGCGCCTCCTCTACGGCTTCAGGATCTCGATCTTTTTCGCACTGTTCCTGGTGCTCGCCGGCCAGGTGATCGGCACATTCGTGGGGAGTCTACAGGGCTACCTCGGGGGTCGCTTCGATATTCTGAGCCAACGCGTGATCGAGGTGATGATCGCCGTACCGTTCCTCTATGTGGTGATCATCATGGCCGCCCTCGTGGCGCCGACATTCTGGATGCTTCTCGGGATCATGGCGCTGTTCCAATGGATCGGCATCACCTTCTATATGCGCACGGAGATGTACCGGGAAAAGACCAGGGAGTATTGCCTCGCCGCCCGCTCGTACGGCGCCTCTCATCTCCGAATCATATTCCGCCATCTCCTGCCCAACTGCCTGACGCCGCTCGTGACATTCACGCCGTTTGCGATCGTCGGGGCGATCTTCGCATTGACCGGCCTGGACTATCTGGGGTATGGCCTTCCGCCACCGACTCCCAGTTGGGGAGAGTTGATCGATCAGGCATTGCAACTGGAGAACCGGGACAAGCTCTGGCTGATCTTCGCTCCCTTTGGAGCGCTGACGGTGACCCTTGTGCTGGTGGTGTTCATCGGTGAGTCGATCCGGGAAGCGTTCGATCCCAAGCGGTACGCCAAGTATGAGTGAGCCGGAGGGAGCGGAGATGACTGAAAGAAGGGGCAAGATGAAACGAGAAAGCTGGATCGGCCTCGTGGTTGCCGCGGCCATCTTGGGGGCCTCCGGTGCTCAATCTCAGGAGGCTGGCGTCGCTGAGTCGGTCACCCTCCCCGAGGGCATAGTTTGGGTGACCAACAACGACGATCCGCTGATTGGCTCTCCGGACGCCATCCGCGGGGGGGGGCTCAATTACCTGATTGGCGCTTACCCCCTCACCTTCCGCCTGATGGGACCCAACTCCAACGATGCCTTCGCCGCCTGGAATAGAGCCTTCGCGATGCTTGGCCTCGTGGGACGCCATCCCGTCACGGACAACTTCATTCCAGTATTGGCGACCCATTGGTCGGTCCAGGACGATCAGCGCACGATCTATTTCAAGTTGGACCCCGATGCCCGGTTCAGTGACGGAGAACCTGTCACTGCGGATGACTACGTGCTCACCTTGAAGATGATGCAGTCTGAGCACATCATCGATCCGTTCTACAATAGCTATGCAGAGCGGTTCTACGAATCTGTCGACAAGATCGACGACTACACGTTGCGCATCGTGGGCACCCGTGCGAGCTGGCGACCTCTCCATGACTATGCCGGCCTCTGGCCGACACCCTCCCACGCCGTCGTTCTAGATGAGGACTGGGTCAGCCGAACCACCAACGAGTACCAGATCGCCGTCGGCCCCTACGTCGTGTCCGACGTGGCCCGGGGTGAGTCTGTCACCTTCGAGCGCGTCGACGACTGGTGGGGGGACGGGAAGCGCTACTTCCTCGGGCAGTACAACTTCGACCGGATCAACCTCCGTGTCATTCAAATCGAGCGGTCCCTTGACTATCTCCGCCTTGGTGAGCTGGACCTCAACGTGGAGAACACGGCCAGGACGTGGAACGAGGAGTACACCTTCGAAGCAGTCCGCAACGGCTGGATCCGACGGGCGAGAGTGTTCCTAGACACGCCTTCCGGCGTCTCCGGGCTCCATATGAACCTCGAGGCCCCGATCTTCCAGAACAAGGATTTCCGGAAGGCTATGCAGTACCTGTTCAACTTCGAGCGACTCAATGAGAACCTGATGTTCGGGGAGTACTTCCGTCAGGTCTCGTTCTTCCAGGGCACAGAGTACGCGAACCCCGACATCGAGCCGTACGCGTTCGATCCGGTCGTGGCGCGGGAGTACCTTGAGCGTGCGGGCTATCGACGGCCGGACGAGGTTCGGAGCCGGACCCTCCTCAGAAGCGTCTGGAATGCCGTCCGCGGACTGATTTTCACACGATCGAGCACCGACGAAATCCTGGTGAACGAACAGGGGCAGAAGGCGAGTTTCACGCTGATTTACGGGTCTCAGGGTCTAAGTCGACACCTCACCGTGATGCAACAGGAGTTCCGGCGCGCCGGAGTCGACATCAAGCTCCAGCTCCTCGAGCCCGGCACCGCGTTCGAGCGTGGGATTGAGCGGAAGTATGAGATGACCATGACCGGCCGCGCGACGGGGTTCTACCCAGAGCCCCGGCAGTACCTCCACAGCGAGTTCAAGGAAACGACCAACAACAACAACATCTGGGGGTTCGGAACCAACGAAGTGGACGCCTTGATCCAAATCTATGAAGAGGACCTCAACCCAGCGGCCCGTCTGGAAGCCATGTACCGGATCGACGAGATCGTGCACGAGGAAGCCTTCTATATCCCGTTTTGGGATGCTCCCTATACCCGACTCGTGTACTGGGATTATGTACAGTTTCCTGAGTTCTACCTTCCCCGAAGAAACCAGACATTGAACATCACCGACTGGATGGTCTACTGGATCGATCCGGAGAAGAGGACCGCTCTTGAGGAAGCGATGGCGAGGGGGGAAGTGTTCGCTCTGGACGAAGAGCTCGACAAGGACTACTACGGGATTCGCGAGCGCTTCCTGCCGTGAGTCGATCCGAAGACGAACTGCCGTCGCCCCGGGGCGGATCGGGAGCCTACGCCGGTCTCGCTGAGCCTCTACTCGAGGTCGACGATCTCCAGGTCGCCTTCGAGACGGAGGACGGACTCCTCCACGCGGTGGACGGTGTGTCGTTCCAGGTCGCCGCGGGTCGGACCCTCGGGATCGTCGGGGAATCGGGATGCGGGAAAAGCGTTACTGCGTCATCGATTCTCAGGCTCATCCCGAGGCCCCCGGGTAGGATCCTCGGTGGGGAAATCCGATTTGCGGGCACCGACATCCTGAGACTCACGTCCGAAGAGCTGTCGAACGTGCGGGGGAAGGAAATCTCCATGATCTTCCAGGATCCTATGACCTCGCTGAACCCGGTGTTCACAATCGAGAGGCAGATGGGGGAGGTGCTGAAGCTCCGATTCGGACTCAATAGAGCGGAGGCCGGCCGGCGCTCAGCGGAGATGCTCCGTACGGTGGGGATCGCGGACCCGGAAGAGCGCCTCGCCGCCTACCCGCACGAGCTGTCCGGGGGGATGAAGCAGCGTGTCATGATCGCTTTGGCTCTTCTCTGTGAGCCGAAGCTTCTTATCGCCGACGAACCCACGACAGCCTTAGACGTGACCATCCAGGCTCAGATTCTCCACCTGATCAAGGATCTTCAGAAACGCACCGGCGCTGCGGTCATCTTCATCACGCATGACATGGGCGTTATTGCTGAGATCTGTGACGAGGTCGCCGTCATGTATGCCGGGCGGGTCGTAGAGCAGGGGGACGTCGTCGAGATCTTCGAGCGGAGCAGGCATCCGTATACGAAGGGCCTGTTGGAGAGCATTCCGAAGAAAGGCGTCTCCAACAAGTCCGAGTTGCCGACGATCGAGGGTATGGTCCCGTCCCTACATAATCCGCCCGAGGGCTGTCGGTTTGCACCGCGTTGCGGCACGCGGGAGAAGCTTGGCGAGGCCGATCAAGGCCGATGCTTTGGCGAGGCCCCCCAGCTTCGCCCGGTGGGCGGCGGCCTCGTGGCGTGCCACTTTCCCCTGGGGAGGGCTGAAGCGACGACTGAAGAACTGGTTGCGCCCACTCCGGGAGGTGCCGGGTGAACGCGAACGGGAACGGCGGCGATCCCATCCTCGTGGTGGACGGGTTGAAGAAGTACTACCCCGTTCGCGGTGGCATCCTGGGTGGGAAGATCGGCGAGATCCGCGCGGTGGACGGCGTTTCGTTCACGCTCCGCAGGGGCGAGACGCTAGGGCTTGTCGGCGAGTCTGGCTGTGGCAAGTCGACACTGGGGCGCGCCCTGAACCGTCTGGAGGAGCCGACCGACGGCACGGTCCTCTTCGAAGGGAAGGATCTCGCGTACGCCTCCGGGGCGGAGCTATTCCGCCTCCGCCGTGACATCCAGATGATCTTTCAGGACCCCTACTCCTCGTTGAACCCCAGAATGACCGTCGGCGAGATCGTGCGCGAGCCTCTGCTGGTCCACGGCGTCGGCACGAAGGCCGAGCAGGTCGAGAAGGTTCGTGAGCTCCTCGAAATCGTCGGGCTCCCGGGGGATACGCTCGGGCGCTACCCCCACGAGTTCTCCGGCGGCCAGCGGCAGCGGGTCGGAATTGCGAGGGCGCTCACGCTCGAACCCAAGCTCGTCATCGCGGACGAGCCCGTCTCGTCGTTGGATGTTTCGGTACAGAGCCAGGTGTTGAATCTGATGGTCCGCCTGCAGAGAGAGCGGAATCTGACGTACGTCTTCATCAGCCACGATCTCTCGGTGGTGGAGTACATCAGCGACGCGATCGCCATCATGTATCTCGGTAGGATCGTGGAAGTGGGATCGGTCGAGACGATCTTCGAACGGGCCGCTCATCCGTACACCAGGGCGCTCATTGAGGCCATCCCGGTTCCCGATCCCCGAGGCCGGCATGAGGTTGAACCGCTGGCGGGCGAGGCGCCGAGCCCCGTGTCGCCGCCTCCGGGATGCCCTTTCCATCCGCGTTGTCCGTTCGCTATATCCGCGTGCAGCGAGGCTCTCCCGATACTCGAGGCGGTGGGAGCCTCAGGGGGAGACCGCGGGCACGAGCACCTAGTTGCCTGTATTCGGAAAGGCGAAATCTAAGGCGCGTTCTGCGACACCACACCGCCGCTCCCAGAACCTCTCCTGCCTGACGAGCAGGCGGTCAGCGCCTCGTTAAGACTTTAGCTAGGCCAATCCTTTCCCATGGTGTGCACATTGCTGTGCACGTTCATGCTGGGAAAGGCCCTGAAACCCAGGGATGGTCGGCGCATCCCAGCGGTAACTAGCCCCTAGTCCCATCCAGCCACACCTAGCTATCCAGCACTGTTTTGCTCATCCTGAGTTGCGGGTCTGAGTGGGGCGGGGCAGAATCAGGGCATGAAGAGAACCTTGCTATTCGCGCTCGCTCTAGCAGTCATCCCCGTTGGGGTTGATGCACAGGCTCCGGATCTAGAAGAGACGCGTGTTCTCGCCGAGCAAGGGGATGCGATCTCCCAGTACAACCTCGGCCTTATGTACGACAGAGGCGTAGGCGTACCGGAAGACGATATGGAGGCGGTACGCTGGCATCGGCTGGCAGCCGAGCAAGGGTATGCGAGGGCCCAGTACAACCTCGGTCTTATGTACGCCAATGGCGTAGGCGTACCGGAGGACGATGCGGAGGCGGTGCGCTGGTATCGGCTGGCAGCCGAGCAAGGGTATGCGTTTGCCCAGTTCAACCTCGGATATATGTACACCCTTGGCGAAGGCGTACCGGAGGACGATACGGAGGCGGTGCGCTGGTATCGGTTAGCTGCCGAACAAGGGGATGCGCCAGCCCAGTACTTCCTCGGGTCTATGTACGACGATGGCGAGGGTGTGTCAGAGGACGATGTGGAGGCGGCACGCTGGCATCGGCTGTCAGCCGAGCAAGGGTATGCGATTGCCCAGTACCAACTCGGATATATGTACGCCCTTGGCGAAGGTGTGCCAGAGGACGATGTGCTTGCCTATATGTGGGTGAATCTTGCGGCGGCCGAAGGAAATGAGAATGCACAGGAAATTAAAGACATCCTCGAAGAGCGGATGTCTCGCGAACAAATAGCCGAAGCCCAACGGCTGTCTCGCGAGTGGATTGAGGCGCATCCCCCCGGCGGCGACTAGCTCCTAGTCCCCCCGTGGCATCCAGCCACACCTAGCTATCCAGCACTGTTCTGGTCGTCCTGAGTTGCGGGTCTAAGTGGGGCGGCAGAATTAGGGCATGGCTCTAATCACGTGCTATGAGTGCTCGCTGAGAGATCAGCGACAAGGCACGAACTTGTCCCCACTAAGGGCGGTTTCGCGCAGGGGATTTTTGTCGTTCAAATCCGCAACCGCTGGTGCGCGACCCTACCTCAGCCTCTAAGGAGTACATGATAATGAGCCGGTCCCTCAACAAAATCATGCTCATCGGAAACGTCGGGAACGACCCCGACGTCCGAACTACGTCTTCGGGTACGCCCATGGCGAATATGTCCCTTGCCACCACAAGGAAGTGGAAAGACGGGTCGGGTGAACAAAAGGAGAAAACTGAGTGGCATCGGCTGACGGTATGGGGCAAGCTCGTGGACGTGGTCGAGCGGTACGTGAAGAAGGGCGACCGACTTTACATCGAAGGGCGGATCGAATACTCCGAA
>CAUZVZ010000102.1:0-10465 GCA_963583605.1 Gemmatimonadales bacterium UBA6960 | reverse complement strand
GCAACGGTGACTTGATTGTCTCGCCGGTCTCCGATGCCCAAGACCGTGACCTGGTCCCCGTCAAAAAGTGCAAAGTCCTCGTCGGCGGGCATCGTCTCCAGATCGACATCGAGGAGCAACCGTTCCCGCCCCGGCGTCCGTGCCGCGGACGGCAGAATCCGATCGATCTGAATTCGCCGCAGGTAGGCCTCCGGCCCCGGTCCTCCGGCAAAGGTTAGCAAGTCCCGCAGCTGCTCGCCCTGCTTGAGCTCGTAGACGGCCGGTCTACGCACGAACCCATCGATCGAGACCTGAGGTCCAACAATGGGCACGAATACCCGGTCGTTCTGCTCAAGTCGGATGCCGTTCGGGGTGTCCCTGCCAAGGAGGTAGTCGTAGAGATCTACCTCGGCCACGAGCCCCCCGCCACGCCGAACCTCGATGGACCGCATCGATCCTTGCTCTCCCGGGCCACCCGCGTTGTAGAGCGCGTTGAACACGTTCGCCACGGAGCTGACCTGATACCCCGCAGGGCGCGTGACATCACCGACGAGAAACACCAAGTTGCTTCTGAGGCGACCAAGGGCGACATGGAAAGTCGTGGCCGCATCAGCCCCCCTGCGGACGCCCGAATACACGGCGCCGAGCCTCGCATAGAGTTGTTCCGTCAAGCCTCCTAGCGTCAGACCGTTTACGAAGATCTGCCCGACATCGGGGATCACGATGAAGCCCTCTCGCGTGACGTTCAGGAGCGGGTATGCGAGCTCGACGTCACCAGTGAGGATGAGTTGCAGCTCGTCTCCTGGGCCCAGCGTATAGTCCGAATCCACGGGGCCGCTCACCACGGGTTGGAACTCAGTGGTGACACCGCTGAAGACACTTCGTCCGAAGACCGGAAGGATGGAGTCCGGGATGGGCTCGAGCACAGGGGCCAGGCCTTCCTCCGGTGCACCTATGGAATCGGTGGGAACAATAGCGGGCGGTTCGTTGAAGGCGCCTAGCTCGGCGAGTGCCTGGAGGAAGTCCGCGTTCTGATCGAGGGGCCCGGCACCGAAACCGTCCAGCCGATCGAAGTACTGACCGGCGATAGACGGATCGATGCCCATGGAGCTCAGCTGTGCCCTCACCTCGGCGCGGCTGAGCCCGGACTCAGCCAGTCGGCTGAGGATGTCCTGGTCCGATACCTGCTGGCCGCTGAGGCGGAGGATCTCTCGTTGGGCGGGGGTCTGGGCGTGGACGCCGGGAGGCGAAGGACTCACCAACATCTGGAGAGCGAACAGCAAGAAGAACCTCTGGAAACTCAGTTTCATGCGTTCATCATCAAATGGATGGCCGGGAGGATGTCGAGTGGTGAGTCGAGAAGTGGATCTCGGGGCGAAGATAGGCAGCGCGCGCCAAGGTTGCTAGCCTCCGTGCACCGAAGTGCTACGGTGCCTCCGAGCGACGGGTTGTGCAGGAGGCCAGCGGGAAGGACCCTAGCCGGACCCCGTCGAGCTAGGATCAAAGGGTGTGTAACACAGGGTGTCTCCCAACTGCGTAAAGCTGGGTTGGCTACAACTCCCCCACGACCTCCTCCGCCAGCGCAAACGCACTCGTGAACGCAGGGCTGATGGCGTTCAACACGTGGAGCGAGTGCTTCGTCCGCTCCATCACGTAGTCGTTCACCAGTTCTTTGGTCTTTCGGTCAACTAATTGAGCCCGCAGACCAACCTTACACACGCCGCCGATGTCCGCCGCTCGCAGACCGGGTGCGAGCAAGTTAGTCTCACGCAGGAATCCTGCGGGAGTGTAGCGTCCGACCTCAGCACGAACGAGTCCGCGCATCCCCTGGCGGTTGTGCGTAAGCATCACGCCGAGCGCCCGGAGCATTCGAGCCCCCTCGCTGGCCTCAATGCCCTTGATCCAGCCGTAGTTCTCACGCCCGAACGCCGGGATCGCGGTAGGCCCTACCAGCACACCGCCATACGCGTCGGGTGTGATGTGCACACCTAGGAATGGCAAACGTAGGTCCGGAGCGGGGTAAATATGGCCGCGAAAGCGTGAGGCCGCATCCGGTGTGAGGGCCCGATACAGCCCCTTGAACGGCAGGATCTGGTAGGCGTGACCCACACCCATCCAGCGAGCGACATGATCTGCGTGAAGCCCGGCCGTATTAATCAGCGTCCCGAAGCCAACTGACTCGGCCGTCGTGCGGACAGTCCGGGCGGTCTCGTCGACGCCCGTTGCCTCGCGCCCCAGGAACACCTTGACTCTGAGGCCGGTGAGGTCACTGTGCACCTCCTCGAGCACTGCTTTCGGATCGATGACCGCGGTGTCTGGGGAATAGAGGGCGACCTGGTGCGTCCGAGCCTCAGGTTCGATGCGGTGGAGATCGTGGGGGTCCACCTTCTCGACACGCATGCCGTTGGCGCGCGCGCGTTGCATCAGGACGTCGATCTGCCCGACCGTTTCGGGAGCCGTCGCCACGATTACCTTTCCGTTCTTCTTCCATGGGAGGTTGCGCTCCTCAGCGTATTCCCGCATCCGTCGAGCTCCATCACGACAGATTCTCGCCCGAAGTGTATGCGCCTTATAGTAGATCCCGGCATGGATTACGCCGCTGTTGCGGCCGGACCCGTGGGCGCCCAGATGCGACTCCTTCTCCAAAACCGCAACGCTACCCATGCCTCGCTGCGCTATCTCGCGGGCGACAGTCAGTCCGACGATGCCGCCGCCGATGACGAGGTAGTCGAAGCTGGGTGCATACCGGCGCTGGTTTGGCATAGGAAGGGGGAGTGCTTCGAGGTCCGGTGGGTTGGGAACACGGACCATTACCGTAGACTCGCCTCGATATTACCCCCGTCGACCGTCAGCGTCGCTGCCGTGGTCTTTCGAGCCAGGGCCAAAACGACGAAAGCTTGCGCCACGTCCTCGGCCAGGACCTCGCGTCCCAGCAGATTGCCGGTACGCAGATATTCCTCAGGGCTCAGGCCCCGAGCCCCGGCGCGTTCCTCCAAGAAGCCGTCCGTGAACATGCCGGTATTGACGCGGTCGGCGTTGATGGAGTTGGAGCGGATGCCGGCGTGCCCGTACTCCAACGCATACTGCTTGGCCAAAAACAGCGTCGCCGCCTTGGGCAAACCATAGGGGCCGAAGCTGGATCCGGGGTTCACCGCCTGTTTGGACGCGTTGAACAACAGTGCCCCGCCGGTGCCCTGGGCCAACATCACCCGAACTGCGTTCTGGGCTACGGTCTGGTGGCCAAAGAAATTGAGTTCGAAGCTTTCTCGCAGGGTCCTATCATCTACTTCTCCGATTTTCCCCTGCCACGCGGCCCCGGCGTTAGAAATCACGATATCCACACCCCCATACTCTTCGCACACTCCATCGAATGCGGCCCGCACATCGTCCCCGTCGGTCACGTCACACCTCATGCCCAAGCCGTTGATCCCCACCGCCACTTCCTCAGCTTTACCACCATCTAAATCCAACACTGCCACTTCGGCGCCGTGGGTGGCAAACGCCCTCGCGGTGGCCCCACCAATGCCTCCCGCGCCACCAGTGATCATCACCACCTGGCGCGCCAAAGGTTTTTCCGCATCCTTCGACAGTTTAGCCTGTTCCAGGGACCAGTACTCAATGTCGAACGTGGCAGCCTCGTCCACCGGTTGGTAGGCTCCGATGGCTTCCGCGTCCGTGATAACCCGCACGGTATTTTCCGCGAGGTCGGCAGCAATACGAGCAGCAGCAGCGGAGCTTCCGACACCGAACAGACCCAGCCCCGGCACTAAAACCACTCTGGGCATGGGGTCGAGCGCCTTCTTCGGCCGCTCGCGCACCCCGTCATGGCGGGCGAAGTAAGCACGGTAGTCGGCCACATATCTTTCGACCATTTCACGCACTTCCTCCCGGAACGCCTTACCCTGCCCTGCCTCAGGCGTAGGAACGATAAGCGGGTTTTTCTTGGTACGGATGACGTGATCGGGCGTGACGACGCCTATTTGTGCATAACGCCCAACTTCCATCCCGGTCACGTAATTCAGTACCGCCTCCGACGCGCGAAAATCCAAGACCACGCGGACCGGGTCAACCATCGATTCGTCGCCCCGTACAGCCAACAACCCGCGCACGATCGGGGCTACCTCGGACACAGGAGAGAGCTCCGTGGGCAGCTCAACACTGGGGAAAACGCCCCCACCCATCGCCGTGATGTAGTTTTCCGCCAACGTGACCAGATTCACCATGCGTTCGTAGGCTTCCCGTGCCGTGGCGCCGAAGCTGAAGATACCGTGCTTGCGCAGGATCAGTCCTTCCACCTCCGGGTGCGCCTCATAGACCTGGGCCGCAGTCTGGGCCAAATCGAACCCCGGCTTCACATAATCCACGAGGGCCACCCGGTCCCCATAGACCTCCCCCAATAGTGGCTCGTCCGAACACTGGTCGGTGAGTGCCAGAACCGCGGCAGAGTGGGTGTGGTCCACGAACTTGTGGGGCAGGAATGAGTGCAGCAGGGTCTCGACCGATGGATTCGGCGATGACGGGTCCAGCAGTGCACCGCGTTGGAAGCGGACCATGTCCTCGTCGGACAGCATCTTCAACGAGCGCAGTTTCAACAAGAGTTCCATGCGCACCGCAGGCAGACCGGGAGGCTCGATGTCGGCCATGTCCCAGCCAGATCCCTTGACGCATAGAACCTGGACATCCTCCCCCAAGAGATCGGTGACTGTAGTTTTCACTGACGTGTTACCGCCACCGTGCAATACCAGTAGCGGGTTCCGGCCCAGGAGGCGGGTGGTGTAGACGCGGAGCGCCAGATCCTCGTTCACCCCCTCGTGGGTGTACCGCGCCACGGTTTCAGCGGCTTCTTTATCGGTCCAGGTGGATTTCATCCGGTGTGCTCAGGGTACAGGACCCCGAGCCCCTCGGCGCTTGCAACCGCCACCCCGCGCTCAGTGATCAAGCCGTTGATCAGTCGAGCCGGCGTCACGTCGAAGGCAGCGTTCATGGCAGGGCTTCCCTGAGGCGTCACCTGGACCGTGATGACAGAGCCGTCTTCTCCCAGACCGGAAATGTGAGTGACTTCCCGTTGGTCCCGCTCCTCGATCGGAATCTCCGCAATGCCATCGGAGAGGCTCCAATCAACGGTGGAGTGGGGCAGGGCCACATAGAAGGGCACCCCGTTGTCGTGGGCGGCTAGTGCCTTCTGGTAAGTGCCGATCTTGTTGCACACGTCGCCGGTACCGGTGGTTCGGTCGGATCCGGTGATGCAAACGTCCACCCGGCCATGCTGCATCAGGTGGCCGCCCGCGTTGTCGACGATCACGGTGTGGGGGACTCCGTGCTGGCCCAATTCCCATGCGGTGAGCGAGGATCCCTGGTTGCGGGGGCGGGTTTCGTCCACCCACACATGCACTGCCAATCCCGCATCGAACGCGGTGTAGACCGGAGCGAGCGCGGTGCCGTAATCCACCGTGGCCAACCAGCCCGCGTTACAGTGGGTAAGGATGTTGAGAGGCTCGGCGTTTTTCTGCTTTTCTTTTGCCTTGGCGAGGCCGGCCAAGAGTTGGGCTCCGTGTGCGCCGATGGCCTTGCACGACGCCACGTCATCGTCAGCGATCTGCGCCGCTGCTTCATAGGCCATTGCCACGCGATCGTCGCGCGTCCCTCTACTCAGCACCCCCCGCATCGTCTTCAACGCCCAACTCAGATTGATGGCCGTGGGGCGGGAGGCCAAGAGGGCCCCGCATGCGGTGTTGAGCGCCTCGTCGGACTCATCCCTGCCCAACGCCAAGCATACCCCATAGGCCGCGGTGACGCCGATCAACGGCGCGCCACGCACCTGCATGGAGCGAATGGCGTGGACCGCATCGTCTAGCGTGCGTAGGGACAGGATGACTAATTCGTGGGGAAGACGGGTCTGGTCGATGATCTCCACCGTCCGACCGTCCCCTCCCGGCCAGATAGTGCGATAGGCCTTGCCACCGACGTTCACTCGCCCTCGAATTCCACGAGCGTCAGGACGCTCACACCTTCGTTTTCTAAACGCTTACGACCGCCCAGATCGGGCAGATCCACCACGAACGCACAGCCCACGATCTCCGCCCCCGTCTCGCGGAGAAGATGGAGGGTGGCGAGTGCTGTGCCACCGGTGGCAATCAAATCGTCCACCAGCAACACGGCCTCGCCTGGAGCTACCGCGTCCCGGTGGATTTCGACGCGGTCCGTGCCGTACTCCAGCTCGTAATCTTGGCCGATGGTTTCCCAAGGCAGCTTCCCTTTCTTGCGCACCGGAATGAAGCCGGTGGAAAGTTGGTGGGCAACCGCACCGCCAATGATGAAACCCCGAGCCTCAATCCCTGCCACCGCGTTGATGCGCTTGCCGGCAAAGGGCTGAACCAGATCGTCCACAAGTTTCCTAAACCCGAACGGATCCTTCATCAGCGTGGTTATATCGCGGAATTGAACGCCGGGCTTCGGGTAACCCGCGATCGTACGGATGCGCGATTTCAATGGCATGGTCGTTTCCTGGTCACGAGTTTAAGACGCGGCCCGCCACCGCATCCAGCTTGGCCGCCATCGCCGGGTCGCGGGCCTCCGGCGCCGTGATAATGGCGGTCTCCAGGGCATGATCGCACCCGGCGGGGCATACGGGAGGGCGATTGCCTAGGTCCAGCGCCGCTGCCCTCACCAACGCCCGGACATGGTCAGCGTTGGCGGTGAGCACGCGGATGATGTCTGCCACTTGGACATAATCATGGTCCGGGTGCCAGCAATCGTAGTCGGTGACCATAGCTACGGTGGCATAGCAGATCTCTGCCTCCCGGGCGAGCTTGGCCTCTGGCATGTTCGTCATGCCGATCACATCACAGCCCCAGGTACGATAGAGCTCAGATTCCGCTAGGCTGGAGAAGTGCGGCCCTTCCATGGCCAGGTAGGTGCCGCCCCGGACCACCGTCACGTCCACAGATCGGGCCGCCACTGCCAGGGCGCTGCCAAGACGCGCACACACCGGGTGCGCCATGGACACATGAGCCACAAGACCAGGGCCGAAGAAACTCTGATCACGCTGGATCGTGCGATCGATGAACTGATCCACGAGCACAAAGGTACCCGGAGCGAGTGCTTCCCTCAACGAGCCTACGGCGGACAAGGACAGAATATCGGTGACGCCGGACCGCTTGAGCACGTCGATGTTAGCGCGGTAGTTGACCCCGTCGGGCGATAGCTTGTGACCCCGTCCGTGCCGGGGCAGGAACACCATGGGCTGGTTCTCTAAGTCGCCGAACAGCAGCTTGTCCGAAGGCTCGCCAAAAGGCGACGAGACCCCTTCCCACCGGGTGTTTGACAGCCCCTCAATATCGTAGATCCCGCTACCCCCGATGACCCCAATCACGGGCTTCGCTACAGTCATATACGCCCTTCTGGATTAGCGAACGTCAGCGCACACCTCGCGCTTGAAGACGATTGAATAGGCGGAAAAAGATCACTAGATGGCAAGCTCAACCGCAAGACCTTTGAGGATAGTCAATCTCAAAGATGGGTCAATTGACCCTATAGGCACCTGACTGCCTGGTACCGTCTGAGCGCATCCGTGAACGGCAACCTCATCGCATCGAAGAACCGGACTTCATGAATCAGGGAAGCCATACGGGGAACCTGGGGCTTGTCGATTCGGTCGTCAGAGTCAAGACGAAAGCAGAGTTCATCGACGGCGACAGTGTAGTGCTAACAGTGTAGTGCTAGTGGATCAAGTCGACCGGGTACTTCGCCAAATCAACGAAAGAAGTCCTACATTGTAGCGATTCAAAGCTCCATGATCCTTACACTGAGGCCACTACGTGAACCTCAAGCGTGTGGAACGGATTTGGCGGCAAGAAGGGCTGAAAATTCCCAGACGGCAACCGAAGCGGGGCCGTCTGCACACACCGGTCTTTCCCCGAGCAGCAACCGCAGATTGACACGGGTAAGCGCCAAGGAGTATGTTCATCGAGTGAACGGTTAAAACACCTCCTCTTTATCCAAGCTTCGCCCGCATGGAGACTGACTCGACAAGGCTCAATTTGTTGTGCCTGCTCGCTGTGAGCCCGCGCCCATCGCACGCCTGGCCCACGAACTGATCGTTCTCTCTCTCTGACGTCGGCAAGAATCTAGACGGCGCACCTTCTTCTCAGGCACATCATGTACAACTTCGTCAAGCAGGAACTCGGTCTTGCCTAACCCCCTGCCCGAACTGTCCTCGCTCCACACCGTCGCCTTCGACTTCGATGGTGTTTTCACCGACAACAAGGTGTGGGTGGACCAGGACGGACGCGAAAGCGTGCGCTGCGATCGGGGGGACGGGTTCGCATTCGACCTGGTCCGCTCATTCTGTCGACGCGGCCGTCTCGACGCAGAGTTCTTTATCTTGTCCAAGGAACCCAACCCGGTCGTGCTGGCACGTGCGCGCAAGCTCAAGCTGGATTGCCACCACGGCGTCCACGACAAGTTGGCCTTTATGCAGGAGTACTTAGCCCAGCGGTTCCCGGGTGATCAGGCAGCGTTTGCGGGCCTGGTGTACGTGGGCAATGATCTGAACGATCTCCCGTTGATGAAGCACGCAGGCTATGCAGTCGCGCCAGCCGACGCCCACCATTTGGTGAGGAGCGTCGCTCACCTCATCATTGAGCGTCCCGGCGGCGATGGATTCGTCCGCGCGTTCATCGAACGGCTGCTCAAAATAAACGAATTGTCTTCGGAGGAGATCGATGAACTTGTATCTGATTGCTGAGATCGGTATCAACCACAACGGGAGTTTAGATATCGCGAAGCAGCTCATCGACGCGGCGGCTGATGCTGGCTTCGATGCGGTGAAATTCCAGAAGCGCACCGTCGAGAAGGTCTACACGAAGGAATTGCTCGACAGCCCGCGCGAAAGCCCCTGGGGGACGACGCAGCGCGACCAGAAGATGGGGCTGGAATTCGGTCGCGAGCAGTACCAGGAAATCGACCGCCACTGCCAGGTACGCGGGATCTCCTGGAGCGCCTCGGCGTGGGATGTGGATGCGCAGTTGTTCATCCGCGATTTTGCCGTGTCGTTCAACAAGGTCGCGTCGGCCATGCTCGGCCACAGGCCGCTGCTGCGCGAAATCGCCTCCGAGGGAAAGAAGACCTTTATTTCAACCGGCATGGCGACGCTCGACGAGATTGACGAAGTGGTGAACCTTTTCCGTGCAGCCGACTGCCCGTTTGAGCTGGTTCACTGCAACAGTACCTATCCGATGCGGGAGGAAGATGCGAACCTGCGCTGCATCCCGATGCTCAAAGCACGCTACGGGTGTGATGTGGGCTACTCGGGCCACGAAAGCTCTCTGATCAAGGTCTGCGTGACGGCCGTGACGCTAGGTGCGACCTCGCTCGAACGCCACATCACCTTGGATCGGGCCATGTATGGCTCCGACCAAGCGGCTTCGATTGAGGCCCATGTCCTCAAAGGGTTCGTCGAAACGATGCGGATCATCCCTTCCATCATGGGCGATGGCAAACGGACGATCTCTCCAGCCGAACTGGCGGTTCGAGAGAAGTTGCGAGCGGACGTGCCCGATCGGTAGTTATGGCCATGGCCAAGCGAGTTGTCCTAATCATTCAGGCCCGCATGGGCTCGACCCGGCTCCCCGGCAAATCTTTGATGGATTTGGCCGGAGCGCCGTTGGTCGGTCGTATTCTTGAGCGGGTCAAACGCTGCGAGCGCGTCGACGAGATCGTCCTGGCCATTCCCGACACACGCCATGACCAAGTGCTCGGGCGACTGGGTGACGGCTATGGCGTGACTGTCTTCGCCGGTTCCGAGAATGACCTGGTCGAGCGCTACTACCAGGCGGCTACGGCGAGCCATGCCGACGTGGTGGGCAGACTGCCAGCGGACAACGCCACACCGGAGCCAGCGGAAATTGACCGGATCGTCGACCACCATTTGTCGTTAGGCCGACGGGGTTTTTCCTCGAACTTGTCGGTCATTAACAACTCGGGGTACCCGGATGGGATCGGCGCCGAGGTGTTCGACATCTCTCTGTTGGCCGAAGCTCGCGAACGGCACACGTCGCCGCGCCAACGTGAGCACGTGCACTTGAATTTCTTCGACTACACGATGCAGACGGCGGTAGATGCGGCTTGGTGTCCCATCAGCACCGTACAGTGTCCTGTAGAATTCCGACGTCCAGACCTCGTATTGGACGTCAACACTCAAAAACAATACGAGTTTACGCGACAACTCTACGAAGACCTGTACCCCCGCAACCCGAACTTCCACATCACAGACATCATCCGCTGGTATGACAACGACTACGGCCGGCATGGATGCACGGGCACCACTCGGAGAGACACATGGACTTAATTAAACTCAATGTTGGTGCCAGCCCGATATGGGAAAAATCGGGTTGGCATACGTTGGACCACAAAGTCAGGGAACAATCACAGTACAGTTTCGGGGGCGACGCCGCGGCCATTCCCGTGCCTGATCTCTCATGCGAAA
>CAUZVZ010000101.1:0-10696 GCA_963583605.1 Gemmatimonadales bacterium UBA6960 | reverse complement strand
CGCCCCCCGCGCCTCAAGCCACTCGCGGGACATCCGTTGGGCTTCGGCTATTTTTTCGCGAGTCATCCTCGGATCGTTTATGTCTTTCATAGGGTGTCGCGTTCTTCGTAAGTCATGGTGGCGGGTCCATCCCCGCCTACGCGGGGATCACTCTTCCTAGCAAATCATTGCCAATCAGCTCGTTGCGGGAACAGAGTGCACACCTTGGGTCCCCGCAAAAACCTGGGATCATGCCGCGGCCTCGACCACTTGTGACACCCATGAGCCACTCAGCAGTAGCCACGACCTGTTGCGCTGCGACCTCAGGGGCAATCTCCTCAGAGACCGGCCAAATAATCGACCGGATTCTCTGGCTTCCTACTCCTAACTGAGGAAGCGGACTCCGCTCCACATCGCGAAAGCTAAATACCGCACCATCCGAACAGTCAGAGGCAGTCACGAAGGTCACGATCTGATTGAGGTCACCGCGATTCCAATCCGCACCTTGCAGCTTGTACTTCACATCCACTACGGCGACCTCCATCGAACTCTAGGTCTGGATAGAAGCCAACGGGCGCCCCGGTCGCGCCAGCGTACCCTTCTTGACGGCCCAATGTGGCGCAAGCCCGTCTCGAAGAATGTTCCGTAATCCCCCTTCCACCATTCACTCATAGACATAGCTCGTGATGACCGCCTCAGCGCTCACGGTGGATTGCTCGCCTCTGCTACTGAGTGCTTGATCTGTGAATTAGCGGGGTCGCACGGGTACCCATTTCTGCAGACATCCGCCCGAGGGGCTCACGTCGCATCCGCCTGTCAGGCCGGCAAAGATGTTGCCCAAGTTGTCCGCTGCCATGCCCTCCGGCCGGGTGCCAGGGATGAAGTATCGCAGTGAGCCGTCCACCCTTCCGACCCGAATTCCGACCTGAAAGCCAGGGTTACGAACTCCAGACAGCCCGTCCAGCGCGGTGTCCGGCCCAGGTATCGTGGCGCCGGATTCTGAGTCGGAGACAACCAAAGTACCGTCGCTCAGCACCGTGACTCCGCTCGGTCGCCCGAAGTGCCGCCAATCGTCCACGAAGTTCAAGTCTCGATCCAAAATCTGAATCCGATTGTTCGATCGATCCGCCACAAAGATGCGACCGTCCGCATCGAGCGCCAACGAATGGGGTCCCATGAACTCACCCGGACCGGCGCCGAGACGACCCGTCTCTCGGACGAACGCTCCCTCCGGAGTGACCACTACGAGACGATCTCCGTCCTGTTGTGCGGTCGAGGGTCGCGGCCAATGTCCGTCCGCTATGATGATGTTCCCATTCGGCGCTACCGTGCAGGCCGTTGGGCCGATGAACGTGTTCGCTTCGTCTGCCCTCGAGACCCCCGCCCGACCCAGGCTCATCAGCAACTCGCCATCTTGACTGAATTTGTGGATCTGGAAGCCGCGCCCTCTCGAAGAGGGGTCGTCCCCGAAGGGACCGCTGTCCCCGGCCCACAGGTTCCCATCTCTGTCCATACAGAATCCGTGCGCCTGCACGATCATCCCCTCGCCAAAGCTCTTCGTGACCTGCCCGTCTGAGTTGATGTACAGAATTGGTATCTCCGACCGGAAGAGCATCCATGTGCCTCCCGTATCATCTGGTACGATGCCGATCGCAGCTCCCCACTCCATCCCCGGCGGTAGCGTAGGCCAGTTTTCCACCAATCGGTACGGACTGGGCATTGTGCTTGTCGGGCGCAGTGACAACTCCGAAGCCTTCTGAAGCTCTGCCTGTCGCTCCCTTGATACCTCGCCACCGCTAGACTGCGCCGACAACGGCCCAGCCATCCCAAGCAGCGCCGCAAGGCAACTGCATAACCCGTACTTCACGAGACCGAAGCGTGACATCTGCATCTCCTCCTCTCCATTCCTTCGCTCAGCGCACTCGGCGACCAGTCAATGTCGGGCGGGCGCAGGGCCTACCGTTCGTTCAGCCGGAATACATATAAACTCCTACCCGGCCATTTCGCGAGTCACGAGGTCAACGAGTGGCCCGAGAAAAAGGCAAATGCGGACTTTCTCTAGGGAGGAGTCCGAATAGTTATCGAAGTGCCGGTGAATGCCCGCTCAGAAGGCGTTCTATAACCGTTCTGCGAGATGCAATCGGGATGCAAAGCGGGTGGCCTACGATGCGGAGCCAGCCCCGCCCCACTCAGACCCGCAACTCAGGACGCGCAAAAGGCCCCCTGAGTAGGAATCGTGCATTCCCACGCCCGCGCACGTTCCCGCGTGCGAGAATCTCTCAGCGTGTCAGGCTCGCTCTCGTATCCCGCGGATCATTTCGTCATCCAAGGGAAGAACCCCTTTCTCCCCGTCAGTGCATACTTGAGCGCCCAGCCACCCAGAACGCTGATTGCGGCGAGAATCCCACCCACATCAGAGCCGACCACGGCCACCAATCCAAAGAGGAAACCAGCCCAGTGGATGGTGATCCCGAGTCGCTCTTTCATGTAGTTCTCCTCTCGCAGGATCTCCCCACCCTATCACTTCTTGAACTCCTGCCTTCGGACGGGCACCTGCGCTTGTTCGGACGAGACATATATCACAGCCTCTGACCATAGCAGCGGCTGTATCTGCCCCACCAGTGAGTGGGCGCTGACAGTACCCCGGACTGATAGCTCGGACTGGCTGGCTGTTAGGGTATCACTCGCGCTCAGATGACCCGCCTCGAACTGCGATCCATATCACTACGCTCCCGATCATAGACACTGCTATCCCGATGTAGGCCCATATCATCTGGCCGGTCATAAACGAGCCGGGGAGGACGTTGAACCCCTGTAGAATCCAGACAACGCCCGTCAGGTCGAGAAGAACCCCGGCAAGCAGTAGAGCTATGTTCATCGGGTCATCCTCCGAAAATTTTGCAGAACATTTTTTCGAGCTTGGGACTCCTGGCTCAATCTGAAATCGTAAAACCCCCTGCGCAAAACCGTGCTGGATACTTAGGTGTGGCTGGATGCCACGGAGGGGGTACTAGGGGCTAGTTGCCGCCGGGGGGATGCGCCTCAAGCTCTGCGTCCATTCTTAAATCGTGAGATCCCAGAACAATGGGCACAATGATTGCTCTACAAGCAGTTGCGAATAATGCCCCCCATAACCGGGATGTAAGAAAGCTATGGTGAAATTAGCAAAAAGAACTTTCTTGGCAGTTCTACTACTCCTAGCACTTTCTTTCGCCGGTCTACAGAGACTCAATCATCTGTCCGCTAGGCCGGTTGAATTGAGTGAGTTCTCATGGTTTAACAAAGTGGAAATCTATACCGCCTTCGTGCTCATGAATGTACTGGGTGCTCCACTCTATCCTGAGATAGCAAAAGAAGACTTCTACATGTTGTTGCCTTCCTCCGAAGGTAAGGTGAGGACATTCGAGTCCGACTTCTTTCTCGAGTCCAAATTCATTCAGAATAAATTGGGCAACTATTCTAAGCCCGTTCCTTTGTATTGGCCTTTCGACAGCTACGTATGGACCGATTTTTTTGAGAAACATTCAGAGGCTAGAGTTGCTTTGGCTTTGAACACAGGGACTCTGCATTTAGAAGATGGAAAAGTAAGGATATCTGTACCTTGTACTTGGCCTAAGCAAGCTTGGATTCGCCTGCTTGATATTCCGGGTCTTCCTGAAATAAAGCTTCAAGAAGGGTTGTTCTGGGTATTGGAACAGGAAGGCTGGATCTATCCGTATACAGCGGTCTGGGAGGCGGACTTGCCGGTTAACTGACCGGACGCGCTGAAGGAGCTCCAAGGCACGGCACGAGCGGATCGCAAGCGCAGCTCAATAGCGAACTTGAAGGGGATGCCGAAGTGTCCAACCGGACTCAGCGAGCAGGCGGTCCGCATCTGGAAATCACTCAGCCCGAAGCTCCACGAACTCGGGCTGCTTGCCGAGATCGATGCCTCGATGTTCGCGATCTACTGCCAGTCTTGTGCTGATTGGCTCCAACTCACCCGCCACCTGAACAGACTAGGTCCGCTCAAGTGGTATTCCGTCACCAAAAGCGGATACAGGCGAGTGATCCCAGAGCTGCAAGTGCGGGACCGAGCCTTCCAGGTCTTACTGAAGCTCAGGACCCGGTTCGGGCTCGACCCCTCGAGTCGCGCAGGTCTCGGGGTCGCCAGCCACACGTCGCCGGACTTCGCTGAGGAGTTCCTGTTCAAGCCACTATAGATCGAAGCCACCACTGGCGCCTCGCGCTTGAAGCCTCAGGCCGCGTTGAAGTTCAACCGGAAGGTCAAGCCCTACGAGTCGTCGGCGAGGACCGGAGGTGGTGTCACCGTGAACGCTGCCACCGCGTCTACGATGCCACGGGCCGCTCGCCCCGGGTCGTTCACGATCACCCGACGGTCCCTTGAGCTCGTGAGGAAACCCGTCTCGAGGATCACCGCAATCGTCATGGGGTGGAGCGCGTGCTCGTACCGGCGGAAGTTGAAAGCATAGTAGTTCTGCATGCGGCGCGTGACCGTCCCCAGCCGATTGATGCCTGTCGCGTCCCCGTAGCTTTGGTCGAGCAGCCCTGCGATTTGGGACGCCCGGCCGGTGGCATCTCGCTGAGGGCTGGCGACCCGATACCCCGACGCGTTGGGGTCATTACTCCCGTCCGCATGGATGGAGATGAAGAGATGTGCCCGGTAGCTCGGAGGAACCACCGCGGGAAGGATGTCCACTTCATAGCCCATCTCCTCGAGCATCGCACCTGCGTGCTGAACGATCGCCAAGTTTATCTCCCACTCGGGCGTCCCTCTCCAGCTGGTACCGTTACGGCGCAGGCCGCGGAGTTCCTGGGGTGCCTCGTCCGCTCTCCAATGGCCCGCCTGTAACGCGATCCGCACCGGTCCCTCGGGCGGCGCCCAGTCGGCGGGCGTGGGAATAGGTCCTGGATAGCGGTTGCGGCTCCGACGACGGGAGCTTCTTCTGCGGGGGGGGGGAGGAGCGACCGTCTGCGGGGTGCCTTGGTCGGGCTTGTCCGCTTCGGCGGGCTCCGTCCTCACCGGCTCGTCGGCCTGGACCGGTTCCAGTGCAGTCGGGGGCAGCGGCGCCGAGACCAATACCGACTCGAAGTGGTCCTGAGAAGAGACGGCGGACGGAGCGTTAATCCCGGCATGCATACGGAACGCCGCCAGTACCGCCATCAAGACACCCATGTAAGCAAGCCTGAGCAATCTCACATGTCCCTCCGCATGAAACGGATACCGAGGAGGTGTTCAGGTGGTGAACCGCTCCCACGCCCTAAGAACTATGCTAGTCATAAGGGGGTAGCCATGCAATCGATTCTATCGACGAGGAGGAATCGGAGCGTCCAAAGCCGGGGTGGCGATCTATGAACCGGAGGGCCATCGGAGATAAGGTTGTGCGGAGCACCGTGGATGCGAAGCACCTGCATCGTCTCGATGTGCAGGGATTCGACACGGTGGACGAGGATCTCCTCGCCCAAGTTGGACCGTGGTTGCGTATGGCATTTGGACTTTGCGCGGCCTTGGCGATCGTAGGCACCGCCCTTGCCTCGCAGCCACTTCTGTTGACGCTTGCCGCGATTGCGTTTCTTGCTGCGTTGTCTCCGGTCCACCCATTCGACCTGATCTATAATCACGGCATCCGTTACGTGACGGGAAGGCCACCTCTTCCGCGGAGGGGCCCGCCAAGTCGATTCGCATGCGGGGTTGGCGCTCTCTGGTTGATCGTGACGGTTGGGGCGTTCGACGCGTCCTTGACGACGCTCGGGTATGTGCTTGGCTTCACGCTGGCGTCGGTGGCTCTTCTCGTAAGCACTCTGGATATCTGTATCCCGTCCATGATCTTTCGAGTCATGTTCGGCGCTCCACTAACCCGGACGTTGAGCGAGGACGGGTCGGACGGTGAGGCCGCGGGGCCTCCGGTCAATCGCAAGGATCAAGATCGTATGTATCGGTGGTGAGCCTGCTCGCTCCGAAATGAGAGCCCGTTACTGGTGGGGCGTTACGAGCCCCAACGGGCGTGAACCCCATCACTCCTCCATCGCGGGCATCATGAGGATGAGGGCCAGGAGTGTCGTTCTCTCCAGAAGCTCGCTCACACGAACATGCTCGTTGTGGGCATGGGCGCCATGCCCTACGGCGCCCAATCCACCCACTGTCGCCGTAAACAGACTCGTCGTGTTTCCATCCGACGCGCCGCCGGACTCGGTCCTTCAATTCGAGCCCCAGGCGCTTACCGCAACCCTGCACCGCCTCCCACAGAATCCGGTTTCGAGGTGTAACCTCCATCGGGCCACGCTGGCGCGGCACTCGGCGGCACCGACGTTGACGCCCGTCCCACCCGAAACCGTGCCCACGTTGACCGCCATGCCTCGCTCGGTGCCGATCAACGCATGAAGGGCCTAGATCACGAGAGCCATCTCTTGGATCGTACCCGCACCCTCCTGCGCAACACCTGAGTGCGAGGCTCAGCCGACGACCCGAATCTCGAAACGTGCCACACCCCGTCTGGTCGTCCTTGAGCCGGCCCTCGTCACCGAGGGCCGGCTCAAGGACGAGTGAAACAGTGCTATAGCTAGGTGTGGCTGGATGCCACGGAGGGGACTAGGGGCTAGTTGCCGCCGGGGGGATGCGCCGCAAGCCACTCACGGGACAGCCGTTGGTAGAGGATCTAGGGAGTTGGCGTTTCGGCCTCCCTAGAATCATCGACTTGATGTCCCGAACGGACCCCACCGGTAAGGCTGCAGAGATGGTTTTCCTTGGCCCGCGGGTGACATTTGGCGCTGCAAGCAGCCCCGGACACTGACCGGACCCCAGGGACGGACTCTGGACGTGAATCGGCCTGGGCACCATTATGACGGTTCAAGCTCTGCACTGTTCATCGGGGCCGCCGCACGGCCTCATGCCCGATGGAGGAAACTGATGAAAGGGAAGTCCGTTTTCCTGATCACTCTGCTCGCACTCATACTGGCGCTCGCCGTCGGCCAGATCTTCTTCCAAGAGAGAGTCGAGGCGGGGCAGCAGGCCATGGTCGAAGTGCCCCTGTTCGAGGTCGATCCCTTCTGGCCCAAACCGCTTCCGAACCACTGGATCCTGGGCAACGTGATTGGTGTGGGCATCGATTCGCGTGACCACGTCTTCATCGTCCACCGCCGGTCCGCGCTGAATCCTGGAAACGAGGGAAACGTGGGGCCGGATCAGCCGGATGCCATGTGTTGTGAAGCGGCCCCCAACGTGCTGGAGTTCGATGTGGAGGGGAATCTGGTGAATCACTTCGGTGGGCCGAGCGGCCAGTACACCTGGCCGGTATCGAATCACGGTCTTCAGGTGGACCCCGAGGACAACATCTGGATCGGCGGGAACGGCCAGGGCGATTCCCACATTCTCAAGTTCACGCGGGACGGCCGTTTCCTGATGCAGGTGGGGGAGCCCGGACAGGGAGTTGACTCCAACAGCATGTTGCACTTCTCTCAGGTGACGAAGGTCTCCTTCGACCAGAACGGCGACGAGGCCTTCGTCGGGGACGGATACGGAAACAAGCGAGTCGTCGTCGTGGACTCCGACACCGGTGAATTCCTGCGTTACTGGGGTGCCTATGGCAACACGCCGGATGACGCGGATCTGGGCTCCTTCGATCCGGATGCGCCGCCGGCCCAGCAGTTCCGTGGACCGGTCCACTGTGCGGAGCCCTCCAATGACGGCCTCGTCTACGTCTGCGACCGGACCGCCAATCGTCTCCAGGTCTTCCAGCAGGACGGAACCTTCGTCGAGGAGGTCTTCATCGAGCCCAGGACGCTAGGCGCCGGCTCCACCTGGGAGATTGCCTTCTCGCGAGACGACGACCAACGCTTCATGTACCTGGCCGACGGCCAGAACCGTAAGATCCACGTGATGGACCGGGAGAGCCTCGAAGTGCTGTACACCTTCGGTGATGGTGGCCGCCAGCCGGGACAGTTTTACGGCGTGCATAGCATCGAGACGGACTCGCAAGGCAACCTATACACCACCGAGACCTGGGAGGGGAAGCGCCTCCAAAAGTTCGTCTACCAAGGGATGGGCAGGATCGAGAGCGGCTCAGATCGGGGCGTGCTCTGGCCCACGGACCAGTAACGGAAATCGGTTGGCGGAAATCGGTTTGACTGGAACCGTCATACCTTCGGACTGGACACTTCGATGGCCCAGGAGGCCTCCGGTGCAGCCGGCTAGCCACCCGGCAGGTTTTCCACCAGTTCGAGCATCCGCCGCAGGTGGTCCGCAGTGGGCAGACGTCCGCGCCCACCGCTGAGGTTGTCCGCCATGTGCTCCGGATCACCCGTTCCCGGTGCGGCCACGGTGACCGCCGGATTCGCGATCACGAACTTGAGCATGAACTGCGCCCAGGTATGGGCGTCGAAATCGCTCGCCCAGTCAGGTAGCGCTCGGTCACCGATGCGCCTCCACATCCGGCTGCGCCCGAATGGCAGGTACACGATGACGCCGATCCCCTTGTCCAATGCCAACGGGAGAATCTCCTCCGCCGCCTCACGGTTGTCGATGGCGTAGTCGATCCCGATGAAGTCTATGGGATACTCCCGCATAACCCTCGTGAGCGCTTCGTATTGGCCTGTACTCGTCGTCGTGATGCCGGTGTAGCGAATTCGGCCGGACTCCTTGTACTCCTGGAGTACGCTGAGCTGTGTGGGCGGATCGCCCATGTTATGCACCTGATTCAGGTCGATCACTGGAACTCGCATCCGCTCGAACGACCGCTCGATCTGATCCCGGACGCGGGACGCATCAACTGAGCCACCACCGCGCCCTGCGACGTTGACCTTGGTCGCCCAAAAGATATTTTCGGCGAATCCGTCCTCATCCCCCCAGCGGCCTGCGTACTCTTCAGAACCACCACCCCCGTAACCGGCCGCGCTATCAAACACTCGCCCCGAGGCCTCGGCATCCTTTGCAAGTTCATGGAGGACGGCTCGGTGCCCGGCAAGTTCTTCCGGACTCGAATTCGTCGAAATCCACCGACCGCCCAGTCCGATCATAGGAACCTGCTCGCCAGTTGATGGGATCGCACGCGTGCGGACAGCACCAGTCTGGAGTGCTCCGAGCATGCGCGGGTTCAGGGTGAGCGCCGCGCCGCCGGCGGCGGTCATGCGAAGCCAGTTACGTCTGGAGACCATACTGTTCCTCATGATTTTCGAAGATCAACGAATACAGTGGTGTGTGTTTTGTGACATGACAATACCCGCCGACTTGCACGAACTGCCCCCTGCTAGCGGGTCGTCCTAGCCGGGTCACCTTTCCTAAGCAGGGCTCAGTCCGTTAGCGAGTCATCATGGGTTCACCATCGGAAGGCCGGCCGCAGCCCACGCGTTGAACCCACCCGCTAGGCTGTAGACCTTAGTGTAACCCAGTCCCGCGAGGGTCGTAGCGGCCCGGACGCTCATGGGCCCGGACCGACAATACAGGGCGACAGGTGCGTCCTTGTCGCTCAGAAGCTGATCAAGGTGATCCCCGATCTCGTTGAAGGGGATCGAGACATCCGTCCCAGCGATGTCACCCTGGAAGGGCACGTGCACGTTGACGAGGCGGGTATCCCTATCCGAAGCCCGCATCGCCTGCAGATCGGCGACTGAGATGCTCCAGTAGGCCCCACCCGGCACCGCCACACGCTCACCGACCGCGGTTGCGCCTGGAGCCTGCCCGAAGCCGGAGACCGGAAGGAGCATCAGGGCGAACAGCGGAAGCAGCCGTGATAACAGCAGACGCACGTTCATTTGATCGGCACCAGTCTGGAGGAACGATGCAACCAAAGTAGTCGGCGAAAGGGCTTCGCGCAGCCCGCACTCAGCGGCAGATCGTTCTTTGCCGCAGTGGAGCCAGCCGGGATCGAACCGGCGACCTCTGGCTTGCAAAGAGTGTTCGGAAGTACCCGATTCCGGTGGTTTTCGGGTAGAATATGGCTTTTTTGCCCGTTCTTGCCCGCTCAGAAGGCGTTCTATAACCATTCTTAACCGCTCTGCGAGATGCAATCGGGATGCAAAGCGGGTGGCCTACGATGCGGAGCCATCCTCCCCCACTCAGACCCGCAACTCAGGACGCGCAAAACAGTGCTGGCTAGCTAGGTGTGGCTGGGTGCCACGGAGGTGGGCCAGTTACCGCCGGGCGGATGCGCCTCTATCCACATTCACTGCCCCCTACGAGGGACACGTCCCCCATACCGGGCGATCCAGAACCCAAGAGGTCGCCCGAAGATCGAAACCAGGGGGCTCGCTCGTGATGAGAGAGACACACCAGCCGCTCAAATTCTGATTGAACGCGGTGGCGCTTCTGAACATGGAGTACATGGTCGTGACGTTGCTGACGTCCCACGAACTGATGTCCTGATTGAACGCATCGGCGCTTCTGAACATGGAGCTCATGTTCGTGACGCTGCTGACGTCCCATGAACTGATGTCCTGACTGAACGCATCGGCGCTGTTGAACATGTAGCTCATGTTCGTGACGCTGCTGACGTCCCATGAACTGATGTCCTGATTGAACGCGGCCGCGCTTCTGAACATGGAGCTCATGTTCGTGACGCTGCTGACGTCCCATGAACTGATGTCCTGACTGAACGCGGTGGCCTCGTAGAACATGGCGTCCATGTCCGTGACGCTGCTGACGTCCCACGAACTGATGTCCTGATTGAACGCGGTGGCCTCGTAGAACATGGCGTCCATCTCCGTGACGCTGCTGACGTCCCAC
>CAUZVZ010000100.1:0-10796 GCA_963583605.1 Gemmatimonadales bacterium UBA6960 | reverse complement strand
TCCCGCTGGTCACGGATCCAATCTCCTTCCCATCACGGACAATTGCGTATCCGGGACGCGGAAACCCTCGCTTCGTCAGTCGGATTCCGACGAGCCTTTCGGGGACGCCCTCTTCCTTCTGCCGAAGCAAGGCATCGCGCCCGGAAAACTCGCCCTTACCTAGTTTCACCACCCACCCAAGCCTGCCCGCCAAAGGAGTGTGCTCCTCGTCGAGCTCGTTGCCGTACAGCGGGAAACCCACCTCGAGACGTAAGGAGTCCCGGGCTCCAAGCCCGGAGGGAAGCAACCCGGCCCCCCCGCCCTGCTCAATCAGAGCGTTCCATACCGCAACCGTATCCGCCTCGCCCACGTATAGCTCAAAGCCATCCTCCCCCGTATATCCGGTCCGGCTGATCGTGGCGGCACGACCCGCCACGATCCCTACGTCGAAATGGTAATACGCGATGTCATCCAAATTCACGTCCGTGAGAGGATCGAGTATCTCCTGGGCGCGGGGGCCCTGGAGAGCCACGAGGCCCAACTCGTCCGATCGATCCACCAAGGTCACGTCGAGGCCCTTCGCATGCTCGACGATCCACGCCCAGTCCTCAGCCCGTCGAGAGGCGTTCACCACCAGCATGTAGTGGTCAGCCATGCGATACACGACGAGATCGTCCCGGATACCGCCATCCGACGCGCACATGGCCGAATACTGGCACTGGCCAACCTCCAGGACCGCTGCGTCGTTGACGCTCACGAGCTGAACCAGATCGATCGCTTTGGGGCCATGGATCATGAACTCACCCATGTGAGAAACGTCGAAGAGGCCCGCCGCTTCACGCACAGCATGATGCTCCGCCGTGATCCCCGACGGGTACTGGACCGGCATCTCGTACCCCGCGAACGGCACCATCTTGGCTCCAAGACTGAGATGCACATGATAGAGCGGAGTCCTCTTCAGCGTGTCGTTCATGCTCTTTCGTCGTACTCGGCGGGATCCGGATGGAGCGAAAAACTACCACTCCACATGACCTATCGGTAGGGGGATTGCGCCATTCTGGCAGATTTTGGAGCCGGAGGTCAGGCGCACCGACGCCCGGATCAGAGGATGTAGCGCCTCAGGTCTGCGTCGTCCACGATCGCTGAGAGGTTGTCCCGAACGAAGTCACGATCCACGACGATGTCACGCCGTTCGTCCTCCGGAAGCCCGTAGAGCACCGATTCGAGCAGCGTCGTGAGCACCGTGTGTAATCGGCGAGCCCCGATGTTCTCCATTTGATCGTTCAAGACCGCTGCGAGTCTCGCCACCTCCGCAATCCCCTCAGGGGTGAAATCGAGGGTCGCACCCTCGGTGGCCACCAACGCGCGGTACTGATGAACCAACGCGTTCTTCGGCTCCTGAAGAATGCGGACGAAGTCCTCTTCGCCGAGGCTTTTCAGCTCCACCCGAATCGGGAAGCGTCCTTGTAACTCAGGGATCAGATCGCTCGGCTTCGCCACATGGAACGCGCCCGCCGCCACGAACAACACGTGGTCCGTCCGCACAAGCCCGTATTTGGTATGAACCGTCGAGCCCTCCACGATCGGTAGGATGTCGCGCTGCACCCCCTCACGGCTTACGTCGGGCCCTGTCCCAGTGCGCTCCCCGGCGATCTTGTCGATCTCGTCCAGGAAGACGATCCCCATGTCCTCCGCCCGAATGAGGGCCTCGTTCACGACTTCGTCCATGTCGATCAAACGGTCCATCTCGTCCTGGACGAGGATCCTCCGGGCCTCAGCGACGGACACGGTGCGCCGCTTTTTCCGCTTGGGCAGCATGTCCTGGAGCATTTCTGTGAAGTTGTGATCCATCCCCTCCATGCCCCCGCCCATCGGCAGCACCATACCCTCGATCGATGCCGTTTGGGATACCTCGATTTCGACTTCGCGTTCTTCCAGTTTCCTATCTTCGAGGAGGGCACGGAGCTTCTCTCTCGTTCGCTCACGGCGTTCCTTGATGGCGTGGTCTCCATCCACCCCCACATTCTTCACCTCGGCACCCTCAGCGCCTACCACAAAGACGTGTGGCCGAGCTTCGCCACCCTCCGGAGGCGCCGGACGCCCGACGGTGGGAGTCACTGGAGTGGGGAGAAGCAAGTCCAGAAGTCGCTCTTCGGTTCTCGTATCGGCCAACTCCTCGACATCGTCCTCCCGCTCAGCGCGAACCATGTTGACCGCCACGTCGACCAAGTCCCGGACCATCGACTCCACGTCCCGTCCCACATACCCGACTTCGGTGAATTTCGACGCCTCCACCTTCACGAAGGGCGCGCCCGCCAGACGGGCGAGCCGACGTGCGATCTCAGTCTTTCCGACTCCGGTAGGGCCGATCAGGATGAGGTTGTTGGGGAGAATCTCATCCCGAAGCTCATCTTCCACGCGCTGACGGCGCCAGCGGTTTCGGAGAGCGATGGCGACGGCCTTCTTGGCCTCATCCTGACCCACGATGTACTTGTCCAGCTCAGCAACGATCTGTCGGGGGGTGAGTTGGGCCAACCAATCCTCGTCGGACGCATTGGGCGCGTCCGTGTCCGGTATCGTCTCCACTTCCGCCGCGGCACCGACTTCAGAGCTGTGCACGCTCGCCTCTTCCGTGTCGTCGGCTGAGGCGGAGGCCTTGGGTTCGCTCGATTCTTCCACTCTACTCCAACTCCAGAACCGTGATCTCTTGGTTCGTGTAAATGCAGATCTCCCCGGCGATCTCCAGGGACCGGCGCACCGTCTCTGCGGCCGACATCTCCGAATGCGAAAGCAACGCACGAGCCGCGGCCATCGCGTACGAGCCACCTGAGCCGATCGCCAGCACGTCCTCGTCGGGTTCGATGACCTCGCCCTCCCCACTGACAAGAAAGAGGTGCTCTCGATCCGCTACCAGAAGCAGAGCGTTGAGTCTCCTCAGATAGCGGTCCATGCGCCAGTCCTTGGCGAGCTCCACCACGGCCTTGGTCAGGTTCTTCGGAAACCGCTCCAGTTTCTCTTCCAGTTTCTCGAAGAGGGTGAACGCATCGGCGACCGCACCCGCGAAACCGACGAGCACGCTTCCTTCCCGGAGCGTCCTCACCTTCTGGGCCCTGTTCTTCACAACCGTGTCGCCCATCGTTACCTGACCGTCGCCAGCAAGCGCCACCTGGCCATCGCGCCGTACGGCCAGAATGGTCGTTGCCCGGAGGTCCAGGCCACCCGCTCGGTCTGTCATTCGGTTTCCTCAACTCCTACCGCGTATCAGCCCCAACGCTCCTAACCGTGGGCTCTGTACGATACAGTAACACCCTGAGCGCACCAAGCGCCTATGGGTGTCACCGTTGTCCCAGCGGTAACGAGTAGGTCCACAGTCGTGATAGGCGGATCTGACCGAGTCTGGTCCGACCGTGCGCCCAGTCCTCAATTCCCTCCAGGGCTTCAACTTCTGTAAGTGGGCCTGGGTGGAGTCGAACTACCGACCTCACGCTTATCAGGCGCCCGAAGTAGGGGTCGGGATCACGGCAGGATGACGGAAAAACCTAGATGGATCGCGCGATTGTGCCGCCTTCGCGATTCCAGGATGCCGTGATCTGCCGGGTTCAATCGACAGGACAACCGACAGGAACCGGCCACGGGTCACCGGCCCCCAGATCGACGGTCACACTCTCTTCTGTGCGTTCGACCAGGTCGCGTTCAAGCGGCGTCTGCGGTGGCTCGAGGCCGGGCACTCACACTACCGCGCCCCAAGGGCCAGGACTCTGACAGGCGCAGGAAAGCCAGTTGCGGCAGGGTGTAGGAATATCTAACATTATAGACGGGCATCAGCAGATATGTTAGATATCGTCCACCCCCTGGGAAGGACGGGTTGACCAGGTATGGCTGAGAAAATGAAGGATATCAGTAGCATTCTCCGGGAAGCGCGGACGTCACGCGGTCTCACCCAGGCTGACATCGCACCTCAGCTTGGTGTATCGCGAGCCACCATCGCCCAGATCGAGACAGGACGGCGATCCGTGAAGGCGGAAGATCTGCGCCGGCTAGCTGCCTTCTATGGCTGTAGCCTCAGCGAGCTCCTTCCCCCTGCTACCGACGACCAGGAAGTGGATGGCCTTGCCGAGCTGTTGCGCTCCCACCCTGATCTCACGGAAGATCAGGGTCCGAATTCCTTCACCGGTGTGTGCGCGACCGCGAGAGCTCTCACCGATCTGGAAGCAAAACTTGAGATCGACGCCACTGCACACTCGCTTCCTTCGTACCGAGTTGAGGGCGGAAATATGCCGTGGCAAGCAGCACGGGAAGGATATCGCATTGCGGAGGATGAGAGGCGGCGCCTAGCACTTGGAGAGGGGCCCATCCGTTTCGTTGACGAACTGCTCATGACGTCGGGCGTTCGTTCGGCCAAGGCGACTCTGCCGACAGGAATCCTCTCGATTTCGATCGCTGAACCGGACCACGGCCTTCTTGTTGTGGTCGAGAAGAACCTTGATCTCGAACACCGCCGCTTCAGATACGCACACGGACTCGCCCATTTCTTGTTCGATACCGAAGCGCCGTGGCGCGTGTGCAAATCTGGCGGAGCACCTGAGTTTCCGGAGGTGAGGGCCGACGCTTTCGCCAGCGCCCTTCTGATTCCCCAGTATGGCCTGCGTCGATACGTGGAGACCCTCGGCAAAGAGACACTGGGACGCGCTGGTCCCACGGTGCTCTCCTTGTTTTCAGAGGGCGACGGTCGCGACAAGACGGGCGAGAGCCGTCGCGTGGATGGTCGCCAGCGCAGGGGTCGTCATCCGATCACCTTGTCGGACGTCCTACGGACGGCTCACTACTACGGCACGAGCCCCAGCGTGGCTGCGCATCGTTTGAGAAACCTCCGACTTTTGACAGACCGTGAACTCGATCAACTAAAAACGATGTTGCGAAGTGAAAAGCATACGCCGATCGAAGGGGAACTTGCGCTGCAGTCCCACGAGATGAACTCCCTCTGTTCTCGTCTGGCGGCGCTCGCGGCCAGTGCACTCCATCGGGGGAATATCGATACCCCCAGATTCAACGAACTAGCGGATCTCGCGGGAATTCGCGTGGCAGACCGAAAGCGTCTCTTGGTCACTGCGGCCACGCCTCCACAACAAGAGCATGGGAGTTCTAGCAAAACTCCGCGCCGCGCTACGTCGACGACTTCCCCATGAACCTCGACGCGCGGCTTTCCGTCATGACCAGCGCTCCGCTCCACGACACATCGACGGACTCTCAGGATATTTTGGCGTTGCTCAGGCAGTTTCAGATGGATTCGCTACCGCTTCTCGACCAGGTAAGACCTGGGCTGGACCACAGCCAGGCCGTCGGCGTGAATGCCAAGGGCGACGACCAGAAGCCCTTTGACATCGCTGCTGACGAATGGATTCAACAGTGGCTTTCAGAACACTTCGAAAGCGGTGTAGTGGAGTCTGAGGAGCAGACAGGTGCGTTCGAGTTTGGAAGTGGCGAGCAAGGCTACCGATTCATCGTCGACCCGGTCGATGGTTCCGACAACTTCGCGCGTGGCCTGCCGCTGTCCGCCATCTCGCTGGCCGTGCTTCCACGACAGACATCGCTCTCCGCGGACGGAGTCATCTTCGCGTCGGTGGGTGCCACATCGGGCCCTGGAGCCGTCGTCGCGGCACGCGGAAACGGAGCCTACTCATCAGACGGCCGACGCTTGCACACATCGGAGACGCGCCGTCTTCGCGACGCGTTTGTCTCCTGCGAGCTGAACCATTGGGCACCGGACGCCTCTCTCGCCGATCTGATGCGGACCTGCGCCGGCATACGCGTCTACGGCTGTGCTTCACGTGCTCTGTGCCTGGTGGCAGAGGGCGCTCTGGATGCCCATATCGACGTCAGGAGCCGATTGACGCCTGAGAGTTTTCTCGCGGCCTCGTTACTCGTCACTGAGGCCGATGGCCACATCTGTCGTATCGACGGCGGGGCGCTCGGTCCATTTGAATCGCTGCAGGATCGCACGACCCTCGTCGCCGCATCGACCAAAGAGCTTACGGAGGAGATCATCAATGCCCTCGCTAGATAGAGTTCCACGCCAAGAAACGGTCGCTCCGATGGCCGTGATTCTTGCGGCCGGCAGTGGGAGCCGCTTGCGGAGCGCTCGTTCGACCGTGCCCAAACCGCTTGTCCACTTGCGAGGCCTGTCGATCGCAGAGAGATCGATAGCACAACTGCTCACGGCTGGTGTGGAGCGATTTGTCGTCGTTCTTGGGTGTGACGCGGCGCTTGTCCAGCACGAATTCGAGCGGGTTGCAAGACGACGACGCTGCCATATCACCTTTGTTGAGGCTGAGAACTGGGAAAGAGGCAATGGTTGTTCCGCGATCGCCGCCGCTCCATTGGTCGGCGACAGCCCGTTTCTCTTGGCCATGGTCGATCACCTGCTACCCCCGGAAATGATCCGGGATGTGCTGGCTAATCCACCGGCACAGGACGAAATCTCGCTCGCCGTCGATCACGATACAGAAAACGTGTTCGACCTTTCCGATCTCACCAAGGTCGAGGTGTCGGGAGGGTGCATCGCAGCGATTGGAAAAGACCTCGCGACTTGGAATGCGGGCGACACGGGCCTGTTTTACTGTTCGTCAAGGCTGTTCAAGGGGCTGGCGAGAGCGCACGAGGAGGGCAAGTTTTCGTTGACGGACGGGATCCTAGAATGCATTGCACAGGGTGGGGTTCGAGCGATCGATGTGACCCGAGCGCGTTGGCTTGATGTGGACACGCCGGAAGCATCTCAGGAGGCGGTGCACCGGATCGACGCGGCGATGGGGAAAGGTGGAGAAGATGGCTTCATCTCCCAATACATAAACCGTCCGCTCTCCCGTCGCCTTTCGGTGGCTCTATCGAGAACGCCCCTGACACCCAATCACATCACACTCCTATCCTTCTTCATGGGGCTGCTTGGCGCCGTCGGTTTGGCCACCACGGACCCGTGGTTTTGGATCGCCGGCGGGATACTCATTCAGATCGCCTCTATCGTGGATGGATGCGACGGTGAGATCGCGCGGATCAAGTTGCTTCAAAGTCCACAAGGCGCCTGGCTTGATACGGTGTTGGATCGGTATTCTGACTTGGCAGTCGGGCTCGCCGTGACATTCGCCGCTTCACAGCTGCACGACGCGGCCTGGGTTTGGCCAGCTGGCTTCGCTGCAACGGCCAGCTTCCTCATGGCGAGCTATGTCACCAAGGAATTCCAGATTCGGTTTCAACGTCCGTATCCCAATAATCTCGTAAACAAGCTCAAGCGTCGTGATCTTCGAATTCTTGTCATCGCGGTCGGGGCTACGCTGGGACACCCGCTTATGGCGCTGCTGGCCATCGGGTCACTCACTCACCTTGCCGTGTTCCAAGTACTGGTGTCTGGCTGGCATACGACTCTCTCGCTCCATCCATCGCATGTGCCGATAGAACCCAGGAACCGCGGACGATCGCCCAAACGTGTTCCGCTACGCGTCGGCGTTGGCGCTACGGCTGGCCATGTGAGCGGGACTGCAGCTGTGGACGGAGTACTTCGAGGGAAGCTTCAGCAGCAAGCACGTTCTTGACGCGCCCAACGGCGCGCTCGACGGGCGTTCCCGTCGGGAAGTATTGGGCGACGAAGTCCTCGCTAACGATCACCACATCCGTTGAGGCCGCTTCATCCATGGGCCCAAACACACGCCCCGCAAGCACTTCGATTCCCATCACTGAGAAGTAGTCCGCTGAGACCGGATGAAATTCGTAGAAGACCTCCTCCGATGCGGCATCCGCTCTGACGCCGAACGGCGGCAACTCGTCCCCACTCATCGGCGTATTGGCCGCCGCCAGGGCGGCGGGGATTCCCTGGGCGTCGAGTCCGTCCAAGACTGCTCGCCAAGCGTTCCACCTCAACTCGGGTGACGGGTAGCGAACCTGGCTGAGCTCGGCCGGGGCCGTCGATACGCCCTCCGCTTCGAAGCCCAGATCGAGCGCTCTCAACGTAGAGACGTTGTGTAGAACCGCGACCGCAGTAAGCAGTGTCGTCAGGGCCACTTGCCCTACCACGGGGGCTCGACGAGCGAGCCCCGCAGGAGCCGGCCCTCCGAAGCGCCCAGGGCAAGTCGTATCGATCGATCGCGCCGGCCCTCGACTCGGCGCGCGGCGACGAGCCCCACGACGTTCACACCAGCGAGCAACAGGAAGGTCGTGCCAGCAGCGCGAACACGCCGCGAAACGGACGCATGAGGTCGTCCGCAAGGACGACGGTATCCACACCCCACCCACGATGCTGCGGATGGATTTCGGCGAGAGCCGCAACGAAGGCGTTCATCTCCGCCTTCGCGTCGGCCTCCGAATGTCCCGGCCTGACCCGGGCGATCGCCTCGACAAATCTGATGTCTCAGATGTCGTCGTCTCAGACCCACTCCAGGACGAAGACGGCGTCGGCGTCATCAGGAAATCCGGAGGGCAACCGGGCGACTCCGACGATCGTCGAGGTCAACACCTCATCAATCAGTTTGGAGCCCACGACGTCAGGATCCGCCCGAGGCTCGTCCGCCAGAACCGCTCGGCGATGAGCACCTCCGCCTCAGTCAGCAGTCTGCCCAGCATTGGCACGATACCCAGGATCCCGAAGCCGCCGGGAGACTGACTGACGCCGGAGAAGATGTACGTTTCTCCATTCCAAGCCGATTCGAACTGTATTCCCTTAATCGCTGCTGATACTTCCTCGATCGTGCGCCAGGAGTGGGCTCTGAAATCCTCAGGGAGCGTCGCAGAGAGCTGGTGTCGCTCCGGTTCCGTCACCACCTCGGATACCGCAGTCCTCAATTCGGGGGGCGCGATCTCGTACAGTCGAACGACCCGGTCCGGGTCCGGATAGGGCATCGGAGCCAACCACACCGCCCACCCCACGGCGAACGAAACCGTCGCGGCAGCCAAGCCGAGGGTGCCCGCCACGCCTACCGTGTAGACCGGGCGACGCATGAGTGTGCGAAGAGTGAACCGCACATCGCTGAGCACACCCTGCCAACTCCGCCATCGAATCAAGTCACCGTCGGGGCGGAACGCCCACGGCTCAACGCCTGCGACCAGTACCATCGCTTGGCTGCTGGGAGCCCGTTCGTTCTGGCAACTTCACGGAAGCGATCGTAGAGGTCTCTGAGGAGAAAGACTCAGTCCTCAGGATCCGAGAAGAGCCGAACGATTCCACGTGCAACGACGGGCGGGTTCATACCGGCTCAGCTCCCGTTCCGTCCCAAAGTCGCTCAAGCAACGCTCGCGATCGCGCCAGGGCATCATCACCAGCGGGTAAGACGTGGTAGTTACGGGTAGCGCGTCGCCCGCTCGACGGATCCGTTACCGCCGAAGGCAACCAGCCCCTTTCGTTCCATGCGCTTGAGCGTGACGTAGACCACCGGGATCGACACGTCGCGACCGGTCGTCTACAGGATCTCCCGATGAACTGCCACCCCATGGGCCGGTCCACGCAGTCTGGCCAGCGCAAGCAGGACGACCTGCTCGAATTCACCCAGATACTCTCAGCTACTCATCACCAATCCTAAACAATGTTTATTAACTCCGTTTAGTCAGTGAGACAGGATGCGCAAGCTCCCGTGCCCATGTATTTGTCGCATACCGCCTCCACGCCACACCCCGGGGGCCCTACACCCTCACGGAGACGGTCTGCGGCGAAGCCGTGCAGCGAAGCGCCGGCAGAGTGAGGGTGCAGGGGCCTCGGGGCACCAAGCGACGCTTCGGGACCGGGACATTCGCGGCCACCGATTCCCGCTCTACCACTGCGACTTCTGGGTTGCGGAGAGGCCGGTCAGGAAGTTTATTTCGCCGGCCCGCCCGCTGGAGACTAATCCTCACTTACCAACTTCCGGACGAACAGACTTGCGCATCGCACCATATTGGGTGTTCCTGGCGTCGGTGACGGCCGTCGCGATGGTTCTCTGCACAGCGCCCGCGCGCCTGGCCGGTCAGAATCCGAACGATCCCGGGCAACGTCCCGTTCAGACATCGAATCGGGACGTCCCGAGCCTGGCTGAGCTGGGCCTGCTTCCCGGGCGACCGAGGGTCACACCCACCCGGACGGACACCCCGCCCGAGATCGACGGCATGTTGGACGACGAGATCTGGCTGACGGCTACCCACGTTACCGAGTTCACGCAGCAGTCCCCGTTCGAGGGCGAGCCGCCCAGCGAGGAGACAGACGTCTACATCGCCTACGACTCAGACAACCTGTACTTCGCCTTTCGTGCGCATTACAAGGACCCTTCCATCATGCGGGCGAACCGGGTCGATCGGGATCGAGCATCCATGGACGACTTGATGACCGTTTACTTCGACACGTTCATGGACCAGCAGCGCGGATACGACTTCGACGTAAACGGTTACGGCGTCCAGGGAGACGGAATCATGTCCGCCGCCCGGGGCGGGGGCCGTGGTAGGGGCGGCAGTCGCGCGGTGTCAGGTATTCCTCCTGCCGACAGATCCTGGGATGCGCTGTTCGAGACCGGCGCGCGGATCGTCGAGGACGGGTTTGTGGCTGAGATGGCGATTCCGTTCAAGAGCCTTCGCTATCCCATGCCGCCCGAAGGAGAGCCTCATCGATGGGGCTTCCAGATCGTGCGCGAAATAAAATCGAGGGATTTCGAGAACGACGTGTGGGCTCCAATGACCCGCGACGAGACCAGCTTCTTCGCCCAGATGGGTGTGTTGGAGGGGATGACGGATCTCTCCACGAGCCGCAACATGGAGATCCTACCCACGTTTACAGCGATCCAATACGGGGAGATCGATCCCACGCGGCCCGG
>CAUZVZ010000099.1:0-11018 GCA_963583605.1 Gemmatimonadales bacterium UBA6960 | reverse complement strand
CCAGTGGACGATACGGAGGCGGTGCGCTGGTATCGGCTGGCCGCTGAGCAAGGAAACCCGATAGCCCAGACCAACCTCGGGAATAGGTACGCCAATGGTGAAGGTGTTCCGGAAGATGATCTGCTCGCCTATATGTGGTACAATCTCGCCGCAGCCCAAGGAAATGAGCTTGCGCAGGGTAACAAAGACAGAGCCGAACGGCGGATGAATCGCGAACAAATAGCCGAAGCCCAACGGCTGTCCACCGAGTGGCTTGAGGCGCATCCACCTGGAGGCAACTAGCCCCCCTAGCCCCTAGCCCCCCTCCGTGGCACCCAGCCACACCTACCGACAGTGTTCTGCGCGTCCTGAGTTGCCCTAATCGGTGCTGTTTTCGCATTGAAATAGGGCCGAAAGTCCGCTAAGTTTATAGTGTGCAGAACGACATTGCACCCAGGACATTCTGAGGTCCGTCGCCAGGGACCACCCCACCCCACCCCACCACCCCCATAAAATTTGAGAGACCCTGGGATCATCGGATCATCGGAACTCTTATGGCCCTTGAGCCGCTTATGACGATATGGGGATCCGCGTGACTGTTCGTTTCTACTTGTGTCCTAGATTGATCACGGCCTACCTCCTGGGCGTCGTGCTCTCGAGTTCACCGACCCTCACACTCGGCCAGGTCCCGGGGGCCCCGGAACCAGATCAGGGAGTCTCAAGCCAGGTCGGGGGCGACCTTGAGGCCATCCGGATCCCCGACAATCTGAGCATCGATCTCGACGGTCGCTTGGACGAAGAGGCTTGGAGCCTAGCCACCCCGATCTCCGATTTTACTCAGCAATACCCAGTTGAGGGAGGTGTCCCATCGGAGCGGACTGAGATCCGGGTGGTTTTCAATGGCGACGAATTGTTCATCGGGGCGATGCTCTATGACGACCCCACCGGCATCCTCGCGTACCAACTGCGACGCGATGCGGGTCTCGGCACCGATGATCGCTTCATGTGGATACTCGACACGTTTCTCGACGGTCGGACGGGGTATTTCTTCGAGATCAACGCAGCGGGATTGATGGGTGATGGGCTGATCACGGGTGGTGGTGGTCGTGGAGGAGGCGGGGCGATGCAAAAATCATGGGATGGTATCTGGGAGACGCGGGTGGCTCGCCGGCCGGATGGATGGTCTGCGGAGATCCGGATACCGTTCCGTACGCTGAATTTCGATCCGAACCTCGATTCCTGGGGGATCAACTTTCAGCGTACGATTCGTCGGAGGCAGGAAGAGATCCTTTGGAGGGGGTATCGGAGGAACCAGGGAGTCTTCCAACCCATCCATGCCGGCCGGGTCACCGGGTTACGGGATCTGTCCCAGGGGATCGGGCTCGAAGCGAAGCCCTATGCGGTCGGGAGTTGGAGACAACAACCCGCCGACGGCGATCCCACCACTTACCCCGGAGACGTGGGGGTGGATGTGGGCTATAGCCTAACCCCGAGCCTCCGAGCCGCCGTTAGCGTGAATACGGATTTTGCTGAGGTGGAGGTAGACCAGAGGCGGGTCAATCTGACTCGCTTCCCTCTGAGGTTTCCTGAGCGGCGCGACTTCTTTCTCGAGGGATCGGGCGTGTTTTCGTTTGCAGGCAGGAATGGAGCTGACCCCTACTTTAGCCGCAAGATCGGACTGGCGGGTGGGCGACCCGTCCCTGTGAACTATGGCACGCGCCTCGGAGGCCAGGTCGGCAAGTACGAGATCGGCTTTCTCCAGCTGGGGACCGGTGCCGTCCAACCAGATGCTGTGGCGGGTTTCGATGAAAGCCCGACCGAGAACTTCACGGTCGCACGTGTCAGGCGGAGCTTTTTCGAGCAATCCACGATCGGTGCGATATACACCCGTCGTACGACTGCCGCGGACAATACCGGCACGGCGCCGGTCGAACGCCATACGGCCGGCGTGGACGTCAACTATCTCACGAGCCGCTTTCTCGGTGACAAGAATCTGCAGGCCGAGGGATTTTTCGTCTGGAACTCCAATCCGACGCCCAGTGTGGACAGGTCCCTGGGGAACCTGACCGCGAGGGGGTTCCGTCTCGATTACCCCAACGACGTGTGGCAAGCACACGTGTCGTACCGTGAATTCGGACACGAATACGATCCGGCAGTGGGCTTCGTCACCCGCAACGGATTCCGACGTGTGGAGCCGCGGCTTGCGTGGCGCCCACTTTCCGACCTCAGTTGGATACGGCGATACAGCATTTCTGCGCAATATCGCAGACTCGCCGATCTCACGACGGGCCAAGTCGAGGAGGACCAGTGGGATCTCAACATTTTCGGCTTTGATTTTGAGGCCGGAGACCGTTGGGACATCATCACCCGACGTGTACATGAGCACCTCGATCGAGACTTCGAGATCAGCGATGGCATCGTGATTCAGCCGGGGCCCTACACGAACTGGGAGTGGTCGCTGACCGGGGGGACCGCGAGCCAGAGAAAGTGGTCCGGCAACTTTAACTTCACGAGAGGGGGATTTTGGAGTGGGGACCGCTCCGCCAATACGCTCGGACTTACCTTCCGTCCGAATCCTGGCGTCAGCATCTCCGTGGATATGGAGCGGAACGACATCAACCTGCCGCAGGGCGATTTCGAGGTCGACCTGACCCGGCTTGAGGCCGCGTGGGACATCAACCCGTGGGCTTCCATTTCGGGCAACATTCAGTACGACACTCAATCGGAGGTCGTCGGATTCTTTGCACGGGCGCGCTGGATCTTGAGGCCCGGGAACGACCTCTACGTCGTGTACACTAACAATTGGCAGAACCTGGGCACGAACGTGTTCGATCGAGACTTTCTCACGCTGTCACGTGGTGGAAGCGTGAAAGTGAACTACACGTACAGGTTGTAGTGACAGAGACCGGCGCCGCAGTCCTCTTGGTTTACACGGGTGGTGCCGGAATACAAGAGGACGTTTCCCTGATTGCTCAGGTGGCAGGAATCGTCCTAGGCCTTTTCATCTCGAAACTCTCCTAGGGTTCGCGAAGCGGCCGAGTCGTTGCTTGAGGAGAAGGGCACGTTCAGCATGGGTAATAAGTGCGGGTTTTGGCAGGAACCCGGATGGTTTGGTAGAACTGGGACCAAAACCTACCCGCCCCTGTTGAGACGCGACCTAGCTGACGGCGACTAGTCCCCCCGTGGCACCTAGCTATCCACTGTTCTGCGCGTCCTGAGTTGCGGGCCTGAGTGGGGCGGAGCAGAATCAGGGCATGAAAAAACCCCTACTGTCCGTGCTCGCGGGGTCGTGACAGGTATGATCCGGTCCACGGGAGAATCTGAAACGATATTTCCGTTCTCGATGGCGAGTGCGACAACGCCTGATCAGGTAGGAGGGAAGGCTAGCTCTCTGATCGACGCGACGCAGGCCGGGTTTAATGTTCCTCCGGGCGTAGTCCTGAGCGTCGATTGTTTTAGTTCGTGGCTCGAAGAGGTCGAGAGCAGTGAGGTCTGGAGTGCGTTTCTGAGCTCTCCGGAAGAAGAGTTACGGCAGTATTGCGATGCCGTGAAGGCACGCTGCTCGACATTGCAGCTAACACAAACGCAGCGAGATGCGCTGGGTGATGCGTTGCGTACGTTCCCGACTGATGGCCTTTTCGCTGTGCGTTCGTCGTCACCCGAAGAAGACCTGGAGGGTAGCTCCTTCGCCGGAGAGTACGAAACCTCCCTCGGCGTGACCTTCGACGGGCTGGAGGAGGCCATCCTACACTCCTTCGCTTCTGTCTTTGACGAGCGCGTCGTCAGATACAAGCTCCAGCGTGGGATCAGAATAGATCAGGCTCGCATTGCCGTCATCGTTCAGCAACAGATTGCATCAGATGTTAGCGGTGTGGCGTTCTCTCTCAACCCTCTGAACAACTGCTATGACGAGGCGGTGGTCAACGCGAATTTCGGCCTGGGCGAGACCATCGTCGGTGGCTCGGTTAATCCTGACACCTATGTCGTAGAGAAGACACGAGGGGAGATCATCGACAAGAGGGTCGCCTCCAAGTCGCACGCGGTGTGGTTGGAGGCGGATGGTGGAACGAGGGCAGTCGAGAACAAGCATCCCGAGGCTCCGAGCCTGAGCGATGCACAGGTCCTCGCGGTGGCCGAGCTGGCAGCACTAGCCGAGGCGCACCATGGTTGTCCCATCGACATCGAGTGGGCAATACAGGGCGAAGACCTGTACCTACTGCAGTCCCGTCTCGTCACGGCGTATCTGCCGCTTCCCGAGGATATAATCACCCGGCCTGGCGAGGAGAAGTGCCTCTATTTAGACCTCATCGTCCTCTCGCAGGGATTCTCCGATAATCTCTCCGTGCTCGGAGGGCAGTACTGGGGCAAGATGCTCGAGGCGATCAAGGGCGAGACGATGATCGATCGGGGGATGGATGGCACCCTCCTGAACACCTGTGGCCGGCAGTACATCCATTGCTCCAACCTGACGAAGGCGTTCGGCAGCTTAATGACGAAGAGCCTGGAGACATACGACACACCTACACGCAAGATCTTCGGCACGATCGACTTGAAGAAGGACTACCTTCCCGCAAAGAAGCCCGACGCCTTGAAGGGCATGGTGTGGGCTATTCTAGGGAAGATGGTCAACATGTTGCGTCATAGCATACGTGGCCTAAGGCCCAAGGAGGCAAAGAAGGCGTACGAACGGGCGGCGGACTCCGGCATCGCTGAGTGCCGGAGGCTTAGCGCGGAAGGCAGGCCCTTAGACGAGTTGGCGGAGCAGTTCCTGGGCCGGTTCAATGGTATGATAAACGATATCGTGGGCGTCTTACTGCCGGCGATGCTGGCTCGGTGGCGGCTCGGCCGTCTCTTCCGAAACGACGAAGCGAAAGATCTTTTGGTCGCGCTGGAGATGGACCTGTATGGCAACCCCACTTCAGAGATGGGCCATCTGTTGTACGAGATGGCTTCTTTCAACGAGATCCAAGAGACGGCTGATGGTGGGGAGTTCGCAAGGAATATAGAGTCTGGCGGATATTCGTCAGAACTGATGGACGCCTATCGAACCTACATGGACAAGTTCGGCTGCCGCGGCATAAAGGAGATCGATATCGCGACGCCGCGTGGCTACGAGGACCTAGCCGGATTTTTCGATCAGCTACGTGCTATCGACGTGAGCAACAACGCGATCAAAACCGTGCGCCAGCGCCGGGCTAAGGCCCACGACGAGCTGCTGGATATTGCCACGAAGAAGGGCAAGCGGAAGAAGTTTGAGCGTCTGGTGAAGCAGCACAGGATGGCGGGATTTCGTGAAGCTCCGAAGTATTTTTTCATCGTCACGGTAGACTTGATGCGACGGCGCGCTCTCGAGTTGGGGGATCGCTTCGTTCAGGAAGGCAGGCTTGAGGATCCGCACCAGATATTCGACCTCAAAATCGAGCAGATCGCGCGAGCCGAGAGGGATCCCGATGTCGAACTTCTACCGCTAGTCCTGAAAAATTTGGAACCGAGGCGGCGGCTCGAACACGTCAAGTCGTGGCCGAGGGTGATCGACAGTCGAGGGCGCATCTTTCGGGCACCTAGTGATGACACTGGGGATGGGCTGGTCGGTGACCCGATCGCGCCGGGTGTGGTGCGCGGTCCCGCGAAGGTTCTGCACGAGCCGTACGAGAAGCCCCTGAAGAAAGGGGAGATTCTCGTGACCCGCGCATCTGACCCCGGATGGACCCCGATCTTCATCAATGCAGCCGGAGTAGTCCTCGAGGTGGGTGGGGCCCTCCAGCACGGAGGTGTCATCGCGCGCGAATACGGCCTGCCCTGTGTGTCGGGCCTGGAAGGAATCACCGAAAAGGTGCAAGACGGCCAGATGATCGAAGTTGACGGTTCGAACGGAGTCGTACGCCTGATTGCGCCGAATCCGGAGCAGGGCACGTAGGTTAATCGCCCGGCGTACTAGTTCATATGAAATAGCATATTGCCAAGCCGAAGGACCGACCTTGTCCCCCCGGTATCCCAGCCGGCAACTAGCCCCTAGCCCCCCTCCGTGGCACCCAGCCACACCCAGCTATCCAGCAGTGTTCTGCGCGTCCTGAGTTGCGGGCCTGAGTGGGGCAGGGCAGAATGAAGGCATGAAGAGAACCCTGCTATTCGCGCTCGCTCTGATAGCCGTCGGGTAGCAATCGGAGACCCAATCTGACGGTTCGGCACAGGTTACTCCATCGGCTTCATGTTGAACTTCCTTTCCTGGCTAATCTTCGTCCCGTTGCAGATTGCGTTCATTCCATTAGCGGTCGTGGGAGTCGCAGTGGTGGCGTACAAGCAAATTCTCGTATCGAAACGCTTGGACGCTTCACAGACTGGTATCGAAACGCTCAACGCCCGCTGGACGATGCACATGTTCGGTATGCGAGATGACGTCCCCTCAAAGCAGCTGGCCGAAGCGATCCCAAACACTTCCGTGCTCGGGCTCAGCTTTTGCCTAATTCCATTATGGGTGAAGTACAAGATCAGCGGAACGCTCGCGCTATATCCGCGTGCACCCCAAGAAGGCAGTGAAACTCTGCTCGACTGGTTCCCTGTCCGAACTCTGTACATCGACCGGATTCTCGACAGGGCAGCGCCCGATATGGAGCAATTCGTCCTTATCGGTTCCGGCTACGACTCACGGGCCTATCTCTGCTCTGAGAAGCACCGCATGAAGTGCTTCGAACTAGATCGGGCCGGGACACAGCGGCTGAAGACAGATGCACTGACTAAGGCCGGTATAGAATCGAGCCACGTGAACTTTATACCGGTGGACTTCGAATGTGAGAATGCGTTTGATAAACTCTCAGAGGCTGGCTGGGACCCAAGCCGGAAGACGCTCTTCCTCTTCGAGGGCGTCACGCTCTACCTCGAAGAGGAAACCGTGCGGACCACCCTTCGTTACATAGCGGAACGCGCCGCACCTGGAAGCGTGCTCACGCTGGATATCTACGCTCAAAAGGTGATCGACGACCTTACACGACGCTCCAGACGTGTACTAGAGTACACGAACGAAGCCCTATCCTTCGGTCTGCCCTTTGAGACAGACTTCGAGCGCGTACTCGCCAATTTTATCGAGAGCGAGGATCTCCGATTGGGCGAGACGTTCTTTCTTGGTAGGACACACGAGACAGGGCCCTATGGAGTGGTCGCGGAAGTGTTGGTTTAGTGATCCGACGGCATCTTCTGGCCCAACAACGTGTCTGGATTACCCCCAGGATCATACCCCCAGTGAGGGAGTGCCCCGCCTCTGAGAAAACCTTTCCCCTCAAGGACGAGTATCTAACACAGGCGTCGCCCAACTAACGGTGACCGGAGGAATTTGAAGGAAACCCACCCACCCTGTCCACCCGGCCTAGAAGACGGTAACTAGCCCCCCCCTCCGTGGCGTCCAGCCACACCTAGCTATCCAGCAGTGTTTCACTCGTCTGATCATGCTAGTACTTTGTGAGAAGACCCTTTGGAGGCGGATGACTCCATGAGATTTACAGCTGCTGTAGCTTGGGTTGCGGTCATGTGCTGGGTGCCCATGGAAGGAGGGGCACAGCGTCTGCGCGAAGCAAGGCTTCCGCGTGGTTATGCCGGCTTAAGTCTCGATATCCTGGAGCCCTTTGGTAAGTTGGGGACTTTCTTCGATAATGGCGCCGGCGGCCAGATCCATGGTGGATTTGGGATTTCCTCAGAAAGTCGCCTTAGGCTCAGGGGCGACTTCGGTCTCCTAATCTATGGTCATGAGCAGCGCGAGTTCTGCGCCCCGGTTCCGATCGGTTGCCGGATCGGCCTCCACGTCGATACGAATAACACAATTTTGTTCGGGGGGATCGGTCCCGAATTCGTGCTCAGGACCGGCCGGATCGATCCCTACGTGTACGGGACGATGGGTTTCTCATACTTCGTGACCACGTCTTCGCTTGGAGGATCGGACGACGGCAAAGCATTGTTTCAAACCACCAATTACTCAGATGGAGTTATGGCGTGGAAGGCGGGTGGCGGTTTTCGGATCCGGCTTAGTGGTGGTGAGCACCCCGTCTCGATGGACTTAGGTCTCGAGCGGCATCAGAATGGGATCGTCAGTTTTTTGACCAAGGGTGACATCCAGAATAACCCAGACGGAAGCGTCACCCTCTTCCCGAACAAGGGCGAGGCGAATCTCATGACGTTTCGGTTAGGGGTCTCTATGGGCTTCTGGACGAGGTAGAAGAAAAGATTCCCACAGCTGGGAGTCCCAACGTCCCGAAAAAATCTTGGTAGCTGGGGCGGGTCCCTTTTCCCGATAAGCGCGACCCCAGTGGGGGTGACCCCCCCTATTCCACTGCCAGCGTTCCGTCGAAACCGTTCGTATTATGACTCCCATCACAGAACGGCTTTCTGCTTGAGCTACCACAGCGACAGAGCGAGTACGGTTTGCCCTCGGGTGTGGTCACGGGGTTGCCGTCACTGTCGCACAAGGGAATCTCCCCATCTATCCGTAGCGATCCATTTTCGCGGATCGTGATCATTGGGCTGGACAACGTGTTCCTCCTGGGTTGGCGATGATGTCGAACTTAGGCGTACCCCGGTATTGCCTCCGGTTTCCGAGGTCCTCGTCGTTGCCGGTCTGTTGATTCAGAGTCAGAGGGCACGGCTTCGGGCCTGGTGACCCCGGCGGCCCTCCTCATTGGCACATCGCTGCCAGTGAAACGCCGTTTCCCGAAAAATATTTAGCACCCAGCCACACCTAGCTATCCAGCAGTGTTTTGCTCGTTCGATCAGGCTAGTACGTTGCGAGAGCACTTCTGGTAGAGGATGGTCCGATGAACAAAAAACTGCAGGGTGTGATCATCGGTATGGGGACGGACTCCGGAACGAGCGTCGGCTGGACCGCACATACAGAGTTGAGGAACATGGTGTCGTGTGGACTCAGTCCTATGGAGCCGATTGTCGCAGCGACACGGACCAATGCTGAGATTCTCGGGCTCGATCAGCTCGGGATGGTGGCACCGGGAAGGAGCGCAGACTTCGTGGTGCTGGACGCGAACGCTCTGGACGACATCACCAACACGCGCCGGATCTCTCAGGTCTACCTGAGGGGAGACCAAGTCGATCGCGAGGCGCTGAGGGCTAAGTTCATGGACGGCGCTATGTGACGGACAGTGGACGGGGGAGTTCCCCGCTGGGTGTCCGCGCACCAATTGGCCAGAGAAACGTTGGCCACACCATGTTCGTCTTCGCCTTACCCGAACAGTGAGGCCGGAAGCGTAGGGCCCGATGTTTGATGGGAAAGGGAATTAACGTGCAGACACGCTGGAGGTATTCATGAAAGGCTCGTTCACGGTCACTCTAGGTCTTTGTCTTTTACTACTCGGCCTTGTGAGTAGCCCATTTCCGTCTTCTGCGTCCGGCCAGGAGGTCGGTTGGACGACCCTGTTTGACGGTTCCAGTATCGACGGCTGGAGAGTTCACGGCGACGCCAACTGGGAGTTGGCTGACGCCGCCGTTTCGGCCGACCGCGGGAGCGGGTATCTCGTAACAGAGTCGTCGTATGGGGATTTCGAGCTGACGTTGGAATTCTGGGTCGATGAGCCGGCCAACAGCGGTGTCTTCATTCGCTGTTCGGATCCCGACAACATCGGAGCTGCCAACTCCTATGAGGTCAATATCTACGATACGCGGGCCGACCAGACATACAGAACCGGAGGAATCGTGAACGTGGCAGCGCCCACTAGCGTCATCAATACCGGGGGCCAGTGGAACAGTTACGAAATCACGGCCCAGGGCTCACGACTTGTCGTCATACTGAACGGCACTCAGGTGGTCGACGCCACGCACGATCAATTTGTGCGAGGCCCTATCGCACTTCAATACGGTGCGGGTACGGTGAGATTTCGCAACGTCCAGATTCGGGTGCTCGATTAGAAAGCGATCAGAAATCGATGACTTGGAGGTCCGTATGCATCGGCGGAACAAAGCGCCCCGGAGGCTGTTGACAGCCGCCCTAGCAGGCCTCGTCGTGGCCTGCTCACTGGAAATCGATGAGGGCCAGCTCTCCGGCAGAGAGAGCGTGACGTTATTCGAGGGCGCCCGACTCATCGTGGGCGACGGCAGCACGCCAGTCGAGAACTCCGCGTTCCTCGTCGAGGGGACCAGGTTTGCGAGCGTCGGCACGGCGGGCGAGATCGAGGCTCCAGATGGTGCGGTCCGCATCGACCTGAGTGGAAAGACGGTCATCCCGACGTTCGTCGATATCCACAGCCACATCGGGTACGAGAGGGTGCCGGAAAACACCCAGTTGAAGGAGAACTATACGCGCGAGAATCTTATCGACCACCTGGAACGGTATGCGTACACGGGGCATGCCATCACGGTAAGCCTCGGGTCCGATCCGCCGGAGGATTGGGTGTGGCAGATGCGAGAGGACTCGGAACGGCCGTCTTTTACAGGGGCTCGATTCGAGACGGTCGGTCGGGGCATAGCCTGGCCGGGGACCGGGCCCACCGTGGCCGCGAGAAATGACACTCCCTATGCCGTCTTCACCCCCTGGATGGCCGAGGTGGCCGTCCGGGAACTGGCCGGTCACGATGTCCCGTTCGTGAAGCTCTGGGTCGAGGACCGGGATGGCTTCCAGGTCCCGGGACGTAAGGGGCCGTTCGTGCTGACTCCGGACATCTCCAAGGCCGCCGTCGTCGAGGCTAACAGGCTGGGCCTGCGCACTATGGCCCACGTCAAAACCGTGCCTGAGTTGAAAGATCTCCTACGTGCCGGGGTGGACATGTGGACCCACCCGATCGCGGATGCGCCCGCCGACGAGGAGCTGCTGGCGTTACTCAGAGAGCGCCCCGGTCTCTGGTACCTCCCCGTCCTCACTCCGGCCGGCAGAGGCGGGGCGGGACAGCGGGACGCAGGAGAGCGACCGGATTGGCTCGACGATCCACTCCTCCGGGCGATCAAGTGTCCGGCGTTCCTCGAGAGCTGGGGCCGGCAGTTCGAGAGCAGTGGGTCGGGGTCGTCTCCCACGGGCGGAATCGGCGGCGAAAACGCAAGGACCTTTCTCGAGG
>CAUZVZ010000098.1:0-11256 GCA_963583605.1 Gemmatimonadales bacterium UBA6960 | reverse complement strand
CGGGCCTCGTGCGGTACGGCTTGATGTCCTATATGCACGAGGGTCGGCAGCGTATCGTCCTGCAGGCCCCAGGCCAGCTGGTTGCGCTCAGCCTGCCTTAAAACGTCGACACTTTACGCAGGCAGGGATCCATGGAAGGGAAGCGCGAGAACGGCGACATCTTCGGGAGTGAGGACACTTCCAGAGAAAGCGACCGGGGAACGGGTGGTCTCACGCAACGCGATTTCCTGGAAGGCACCGGAGCCGCCTTGGTGGCCGCGGGCACCGAAGCATAAAGAAAGAGTGCACCCAATGGCACAGCGAAGCTGCTGCTCCATCAGCTAGTTCCCGCCGGGGGGATGCGCCTCTAGCCACTCGCGGGACAGCCGTTGGGCTTCGACTATTTGTTCGCGAGTGATCCACGACTCAGCTCAGTCTTTGTCGCTCTGCGCCATTTCGTCTCCTCAGACCGCCGCAAGATTCCACCACATACAGGCAAGCACATCGTCCTGAGGGACGCCTTCGCCATCGGCGTACATATGCCCGAGTTCGTACTGGGCAGTCGGATCCACTAGGTCGGCGCGAACACGCACTTCTCCTAAATCTGGAATGGGTTCAGCACACCCAACCGCTATCAGAGCGAGGGCGAATAGCAGGGTTTTCTTCATGCCCTCATTCTGCCCCTGCCCCACTTAGCAACCCGAGCCAACGGGTTTTGACCCACACTGCTGTTGGCTCCAGTGACCGCGATTTTCATACCTTAGGACTGTGTCATGGTTGCCGCGCAGTCATCCAGCTAGGTTCGTTTCAGGGGGTCACGGGAACCGGACATGGCAGACAAGATGCTTCCAGAGCGCGTGGGGTTGCAAGCGGCTCGGACGATCTTCGGTGGTGCTGAGTAGCCTGCTGGCGTGGTGGGACCGCAGCGGTTTAGCCTTTTGCAGGGCTCCAGCTGGACGCTCAGAGTCGCATATGTCTTCATGACACCATACAACCGTATTGCCGGAGTGAGGCTAGGTGGTGCCGAGACTGCCGCAAAAGGGGAGAGTGAACTATGAACATCGATCGTAGGGCAATCGTTCGTAGAGTGTTGGTAGTAATCGGACTCATGGTCCTTATCCCGGTCGTCGGATTGGGTGCTCTGGCGATCTCGGCGCGTTTTTCTGACGGACCATCTGTCGTATTCAGTGGTGGACCGCTCGTTGCCGGTGAGTTGGTGACAGGTCCAGAACCGGACTGGAGTTTCGCACACGAGGTAGGGACCATCGAACTGCAGCTCCTCGATCCTCCCCGGTCCCGAACGATTTGGATCGCGGAGCATGAGGGTAAAGTTTATGTAGTGTCTGGATACATGGACAACTTTATCGGACGCCTGTGGAAAAGATGGCCGGCGCAAGCGGAACGAGATGGCCGGGCTATCGTGCGCATCGAAGGTAAGAGGTATGAGCGCACGCTCGTACGCATCAAGACGGGTGCGGTAGTGGAGGCTGTAACTACGGAGTTTAGCCGCAAATATAGAGCGGGAATGACACCTGCTGCTATCGAGGCGGAGGAAACGTGGCTTTTCGAGCTGGCCCCACCCAACACAAACATGACCGGAGCCTCCAGATGAAATGGTTCTATGGGATTGGGGGTGGTGTGTTAGTCGTCGTGGTCTTTGCCGTTCTGTTCGTACCTGGACTTAGGGAGAATATCGAAGGAAGGTTGCTGGGCTGGCTGTCTAGGAACGCTCAATAGAGTCGCGACAGGCACCCAGCCCTTTCCGAGCTTCTCAAGATTCGAGACCGGGCCGTACAAGTTCAGCGGGCCTCTCGACGCCTGATCCTGCCCGTTCGTAGCCCGAGGCGACCAGGTTGATCGGCGGTGTGAGCTCGGGCGCCTCGAACGACCGTTTGATGCGTTCGGCCGGTACCTCATCATAGGCTGTGCCGCGTTGCTTGGGGACACGTCCGCAACTGCGAATGAGCTCTTCCATCCGAGCGGGGGTCAGCTCCTGACCATGTTCGGAGCCGGCGGCCCGGGTGATCGACTCGTTCATGAGCGTGCCGCCTAGATCATTCACTCCGGCGTTCAGGCAGGCCTTCACTCCTGGGTTGCCCATCTTCACCCACGAGACCTGGATGTTGGTGAAGTGCGGGTGCAGCGCGAGGCGCGCCACGGCGTGCATCAGCACAGCCTCGCGAAAGGTCGGGCCGCGTCGTGCATGGCCTTTCAAATAGATCGGTGCCTCCATGTGAACGAACGGCAGAGGCACAAGTTCGGTGAAGCCGCCGGTCCGCTCCTGGAGGGCACGCAACCGCAGCAGGTGCCTGGTCCAGTTCACTGAGCTCTCCATGTGGCCATACATGATCGTCGCCGAAGTGCGGAATCCGACCCGGTGGGCGGTCTCCATGACCTCAAGCCACTGCCCGGTGTCGAGCTTGTCCGGGCATAGAACGTCTCGAATTTCGTCGTCGAGAATCTCGGCGGCGGTTCCGGGCAAGGTTTCCAGGCCCGCATCCCGAAGGCTCTCCAGAAACACCTCGAGGCTCACGCCAAGGGTTGCCGCCCCCTGCCAGACCTCGAGGGGAGAGAAGGCGTGTACATGGATTCCCGGGACTGCATCCTTCACTGCGCGACAGATGTCGAGGTAGGTCTGGCCGGTGTACTCCGGATGAATGCCACCCTGCATGCAAACCTCGGTCGCCCCCCGGTCCCACGCCTCGACGGAGCGTCGAATTACTTCGTCGAGACCGAGATCGTACGGCTTGCCGCGCAGGTTCTCGCTCATTCTGCCCTTCGAGAAGGCGCAGAACTGGCAGCGGAAGTAGCACACGTTGGTGTAGTTGATGTTGCGGTTGACGACGTACGTCACGACGTCGCCGTTGACCCTCGAGCGAACCTCGTCAGCCGCCTCACAGACGGCGCCGAGCTCACCGCCGCGTGCCGCGAAGAGACGCAGGATCGAGGCCTCGTCGAGGGGGTCGCCTGTTACGGCCCGCCGCAGAGCACCGGCCAGCTCGTCGTTGCTCGGTGCCCCTCGATGCCGTAACTCGACGAGGCGCAGGTCGTCCTCCGGCGGCGCCACTGATGCGCCCGGAGACCACTCGTCGACGCGGGCGAAGCCCTCGGCGTCGATCCGACGGAGAACCGGCACTCTTATTGCCTCATCCAACCATCGCTCCCCCTCCAGCGCGTACCTGGGGTAGACGGTGAGACGCTCGACCAGCAGCTTGCCGGCCGCCTCGGTCTCTCTCGCCAGATGATCGAGGTGCGGCCACGGGGCTTCAGGGTTGACGAAATCGGGGGTGAGCGGCGACACGCCGCCCCAATCGTTGATGCCCGCCTCGACGATCCGCATGAGCACGCCCGGGCTGAGATTGGGAGGCGCCTGGATACTCATCTCGGGGCCGAACAGAATCCTTGCCACCGCGATCGTCCACAACAGCTCCTTGAGGTCCGGCTCCGGCGCCGCGGCCATCCGGGTCCCGAGCTTGGCTCTGAAGTTCTGGATGATCACTTCCTGGAGGTGACCGTACTCCTCGTGTAGCCGGCGCAAGGCGAGCAATGATTCGACGCGCTCGAGCCTGGTTTCGCCGATTCCAATCAGGAGCCCCGAGGTGAAGGGCACCGCTGCCTTTCCCGCCAGTCGCAGCGTCTCGAGTCGCTGAGCGGGTACTTTGTCCGGCGATCCGTAGTGCGGTTCACCCTTCGCCATCAGCCGATCGGACACGCTCTCGAGCATGAGGCCCATGGATGCCGACACCGGACGTAGCGCCAGAAAGTCTTCGGGCGTCATCAGCCCGGGGTTCAGGTGCGGCAGGAGACCAGACTCCTCGAACACCAGCTGAGCGGCCTCACCCAAGTAGGACAGTGTCGTCTCATGACCCAGCTCTCGGAGACCCTCCCGAGCAGCCTTGTAACGCAGCTCGGGCTTGTCGCCGAGAGTGAAGAGAGCCTCCTTGCAGCCCACCGCCGCCGCGGCCTGCGCTTGTTTGCGTAGCTCAACTCGGCTCATGAACGCCGCCTCCCCCGCCTTCGGAGGCTGGGCGAAGACGCAGTAGTGGCAGACGTCGCGGCAGAGGTGGGTCAGTGGAAGGAAGACCTTCTTCGAATAGCTGACGAGGTCGCCGTGGCCCGCGTCACGAAGTTTGCCGGCCAATCCGATCAGTCGTGCCAGGTCCGTCTGCCGGGCAAGCTCGGCCACGTCCTCAGAGCCCACTGGATGTCCCTCGCTCGCTCGCCTGAGGAGACGGCTCATCATCCGCCTTCGTCAAGAGGGATAGGAAACCAAGCCCATTCGCCGGATTGGGATAAACGTGAGGGGGCGGTCGAGACCCGTCAAGCGAGGCAACTTTTGGCTTGCGGCCCAACCTGCCCATCGGCATCGTAGTTTAGGCTCACGCTCACCAAAGGAGATTCCGATAAACGATCCGGGCAGGGGTTTCGCCCGGTTGCAGCGGAAGCAGAGGCGTGATGTTGTAGTGAGTGGTACCACACCTGGGGGTACGTCACCTTTTTATCTAGAAATCACCAATGGAGAATAGGGCACGACCATAATCACTTGCGTATCACCCGAATAATTAGATGTCTGAGACTTTTGGTTTCAGACAACGAAGCAGATGATTTTCACTCCAGCATTCCTAGACTCGTGGAAGGAAACAATTTGGTTAATAAGGAAGCACTAGAATTCTGGGAAAAGTCGTAGCGAAGAAGTCAGTCGAAGACTGTTGGTAACTGAGCTAGGAGTGCCGCCCCGGCAGACAGGACGAGCGAAACAGTGCTGGATAGCTGGGAGTGGCTGGATGCCACGGAGGGACTAGGGGATAGTTGCCGCTGGAGGGATGCGCCTCTATCCACTCGCGGGACAGCCGTTGGGCTTCGGCTATTTCTTCGCGAGTCATCCGCACATCCGCGCCGGTCTCGTTTCAGTGGATCACGCCACCAGAGTTCGGAGCCGATTCCTCTATCAATCGATTCGTCCTAGGCTCGACCTACGCGAGGGGTGGTGTGTTCAGTCCTCCTCGATCGTTCACTTCTGCCAGACTCCGTAGCCCTTCTGCCTGAGCTCCATTGCAAGCGCGCACTCTCGGATCTCAGCTTTATTTGACGGCACAGGGTTAAGGTGCCTGAATTTCTTCCACATCAGGTACTCGCCATACTTCTTTACGATCCTCGAACTCTTGTAGCCGTCCGTGTGTTGATTGAAGCGCTTCTTCGGATTGTGTGAGGTGACACCGACGTACATGCACGGCTTGCCGCTTTGATACTCAGGGTTCTCTTGCCAAAATTTGCCGAGCTTGAGAACATCGGCGTTTAGTCGGATCACGTAGAGGTTCTTGTCTGACATGGACCTGCCTTCAATGGTGTTGGCTCAAAGTAACGGCGGGGTGTGACAGCGCATGTCTGCCACACCCTTACCACCCCGCCTACGCCGCCATCTTCCTCAGCACCCGCTGAATCTTGGCTAACGGCTTCCTCAGGTTCGGGTACAGCTCGATCACCTCGTCGATGAGTTCGTCGATGGCCGGTGCCAGCTTCTTCTCAATGGCTTCCATTGCGCTCTCCTTGCATTAGCAGGATCGGAGTCACCGCAGCGGCGCTCCACTACTTAGCATTAGAACGCGCGCGCGAACACACGCGCACCCATACGCACACGAAGCGGTCACGTGTAGACGGAGAGAGTGGAGGGTGTCACATGGGACCCGGAGCGGGTTCCCATCAGTCGGGGTGCGACCCTAGCCTCAGACCCTAGAGATCGAAGCGCAGTACGGGGCCTTCGTCCGAAGGTTAGGCGTCCGATGCCCCCCACAGACCCGCAACTCAGGACGAGCAAAACAGCGTTTATAGTCCAGCGCTGGTGGGGCACCCTTTAGGGGGGGTGCGCGGTACTGGGATCTCACCTGTCGGCAAAATGGACCCGTCCCAGCCACCAAATATTTTTTCAGGGAACGGTATTGCATTGGCGTCGATGTCTGCGGCCCTACACTAGTAGCGCCCCATGGCCGCCAATAAGGGGGGGCGGGGGTGCTACTCTCTTGACCCACCGGACTGTTCCGACTCGGACGGCGTCTCGTCCGCGGCCTCGCCGCCTTCGGGCGCTGGGCTGGCTGCCTCTTCTCGGTTCCGGCGTTCAGCCTTCTCCTGGTTCTTCTTCTGCTTCCTTAGCTCTCGCTGCTTCTTCAAGAAACCGTAATTCGTCCGTCTCGCCATGGTCCCTCCATATGTGTTGACTCGCGCAATCCGCAAAGGAATATACCTCTTTTACCAAAGGATCTTCCTGCAATTTGTACGAATTTCTAATAATGACATCAGAAGCGGATACTTATCCGCCGGTTCCGGGGAAGCAGACTCCAGAGATTTAGACCGCCCCCCTGCCCGACCCTAACCAAATGGAAACGCTCGCCTTCGGACGAGCCTCTGCGCTGGTTTGGCAGAGTCATATACCTCTGACCTCGAACTATGGAGACGGCTGCATCTCGACCACTGACGAGTGGAAGCTACCAGTACGCCGATGTGATAGCACTAGATAGGGTGCCAACCGTGTCGGTCAGTGCAGCACTTACCAACCGAACTTCAAATTTTGGTATGAAATTTTATAGACCTTGGGACTCCTAGCTCAATCTGAAATCGCAAAACCCCGTGAGCAAAACCGTGTTTGATAGCTAGGCGTGGCTGGGTGCCACTGAACTGGTTCGTTGGTCGGCTCAGGTTTAATGAGGAAGCAGCAGTCCTTGAGCGACAAAAACCACAGCCAACCCCCCGAATGCCGCTAGCGCAGTGCGGCCCTGACTTGACGCCCAAACCTCTAATCGGAGAATGTCTGCCAAGGGCATTGAGAAATTACCCGGAGCCGCGAGTTCATCGCCTTCCACCGATGAGCTCTCTAGTTCCAACTCAGTCCCGCCCCGCATGAGCACGCGGACACGCTCAGGTTGATCTTCTTCAATCACCTGAGCCGGGCTGATAGCATCTAACGAGACGGATTGCCACATCTGACAGGCAGTCAGGTGTAGCACTCCGAAGAGCAGTAGAACGGCGCGGTAGCGGTAGCGATAGCGTGTCATGCCCCATTCTGCCCGGCCCCACTCAGGCCCGCAACTCAGGACGCGCAAAACCGTGTTTAGTAGTTCTGGGTCAGCGACGGTGAAATAAGGGGGGTGCCCGGTCCTGCGGACGTTACCCACCGAAGCACTCGTCACGCCGGAGCTTCATCTTGGGGTATCCGTTCGCTCATTTCGTGCTGAGAGGGTGGCTGAATTCTTCCCCGCCCCCTCTCCGGCTAGGGCCCGCTAAGACCGTGTAAGACCCGGTAAGCGGGTAACGAATCGGGTCACGCGGGGAGGGCACAAGCAGAGCCGGTGGGACTCGAACCCACAAGTCCGTTAGGAGACAAATCTTCGACCGACTTGTCGTCTGCTACCCCGTCCCCGGCCGCGGCAGCCCCGGCGTCCCGAAGATGATCTCGGTGATCGCCTTGATGCTCCGATTGCCATACCGGAACGGCATGACGAGACGCAGGGGCGCTCCGTGTTGGGGATCGAGCGGCTCCTCGTTCATCATCCAGACGAGCATGACCTGCGGATGCCGCAACTCCTCCACGGACTCGTCCACGTAGTGGCCGTCCGACGCGGTCAAGCGGCAGTAGTGGGCACCCGGAACGAGGCCGAGCATGTCCGCGAAGTCGGTGAAGCGAACCCCGGTCCACTTCACGATACCGGTGGGCTCCGGTGCACCGCACTGCATGAGGAAGGTGTGCGAAACCCTCGTCAGGGGTTCGAGGTCGCTGAACCGCATCGTCCCACGCTTGGTGCCAAGCCCGCGCGTGTCCACCCGGATCGCCATCCTCGTGTAGTCGTACTCGATCTCGGGCGCCCTGCGGTCCGACGTCCTCCACATGAGGCGGCCCCGGATCGGGCCGGCGGCCGACTCGGGATGCTCGGGGGCCGAGCCGTCGGGGTTCAGCGGGAGGTCCACCGGGAACGTGGCGCGCGGCTCGACGTCGATGAGTCGGTCCGGGAATTCCTGCTCCTGTCCGGCGACCTGAGCCGCCAACTCCTTAGGATCCAAGACGCCGACCGATAGGCCAACGATTGCGGACCCGGATACGGCGATGGCGTCGCGTCTCGAGATCGTCATGCGGGACTCCTCCTCCGAGGGGACAGGCGCGGGCGTGCGCGCAATCAGAATACTCCGGCACGCTCGGCGGGGATAGTCCGACCTCACGGACTTTTCATGGAGATCTGATGGGGGGCGCGTGGCGGGTCCAGATCATCACCCCCCGCTTTCCGGCTAAGTATCGGTAAGACCCCGTAAGATCCGTTACGCGGGTAACGAATCGGGTAACCCGGCTTTCCCCACTCAGACCCGCAACTCAGGACGCACAAAACACTGCTGGATAGCTAGGTGTGGCTGGGTTCCACGGAGGGGCTAGTTGGCGTCTTCGAGGCCGCGTCTCAACAGGGTTTTGGGTAGGTCTGGGCTTCACCTTCTATAGTCCACTCTCCACATGGCTCACCAGCCACGTAGGTGCCCTTCTCCCACAACTGACCGTTCTCGTGGTAGGCCTCAAACGGTCCGTCCATCTTACCAGCCACGTAGGTGTACTTCCACGATAACTGACCGTTCTCGTGGTAGACCTCAATCGGTCCGTTTTCCTTACCGTCCGTATAGTTAACCTTGTTTCTTGGCTCGCCGTTCTCGTAGTAGGACTCGTAAGGGCCTTCTTCCAGACCGTTCTCGTAGGTGCCACGACCTCTGAGGACGCCACTTGGATAGAAGTACTCATAACGACCTTCTCGTTGGCCGTCCCGATAGGTGCCCGTTTCGTATAGCCCCAGACTGTCTGCGGCACCTTCAATCTCAAAGTCCTCAAAGTCACCGTGGAATCTTCCGTCTCTGAGATTGACCCTCAGCACGATCTGCGTTGAGTCGTACTCAGACGTCCGGTAGGCTGGGCCGCTGTACGGCTCTAGCGTCTCCGGGTCTAGGTACTGGGGTCCCTGCATAGACAGGTCCTCCAGATTTCGTGGGATCGGCTCTGCGCATCCGACCGCTATCAGAACGAGCACGAACAGCAGGGCTTTCTTCATGCCTTCATTCTGCTCCGCCCCACTCAGACCCGCAACTCAGGACGCGCAGAACAGTGCTGGATAGCTGGGTGTGGCTGGATGCCACGGAGGGACTAGGGGCTAGTTGCCGTCTTCGAGATCGGGGGGACAGGGTGGGTAGGTCATTAGATTACCCTTCTAACCCTAACTGCGTGATCAATGTTCTCCACCTTCATCCTAGGTCACCAAGAAAACCTCCCAAAGGGAACAATGGAAAAATGGAACACGCGATCCAGCAGGATAGTCCCTTTCTTGATCGCCCTCGCTCACGGAACTTTTTTAACGCTCCCCGCACGGGCACAGGAGATCCCCGCATCCCCTGGCTTAACTATCTTCCCTGCCGGAGTTGTGTCGTCAGGAACCCTTCAACTAGACGCGGGGATCTCCTACTCAAATACCGTCAGTGGCAAAAAGGGTCTACACATAGGCCGAGCGATGCTCCGCTACGGCGTCGGCCCAGTGGAACTCCAAGCGGAGCCCGGCTCCCAGGTAGTCCATTGGGGAGCCGAAGAGTACCACGGCTTCGAGGACATGAGGCTTGGTATGAAGACCACACTATTCCGTAGCGCTAGTGGACGAGCTCATATATCAGGCCAGGGTACGATGCGCATTCCCACCGGGAGCGCCCAGCTTACCGCTGGTGATCCCGAACTCCATCTCTCCACCATCGCCGACCTAATGCTCGGAGATTTGTTTTTCCTCTCGACGCGCTTGGACTGGCACAGCCCTTACTTCTCTGGGGATGAGAGTGGGACCATTATGTTTTTCCCGGGCATCGCAATCCCTTCTGTTTCGGGTGGCGCCGGCTTCGGGTTGGCTCGCAATATCGACAATCGGTCTCTTGAAGGGAGTTCAACCATCTTCGCCGGTCTGTTCCTTGGGCTTGGTCAGGCAACCGCACTTGAATTGAACGCCGGACGCAATCTTTCGACTAAGGACCCCCTGTTTTATGGGGTGCGGATCTACCGTCTCTTGACTCGCTGACATGGTACCCGCTGCTATCCCCTGACTGCCCCGCCCCCACTCAGACCCGCAACTCAGGACGCGCAAAACAGTGCTGGGTGTGGCTGGGTGCCACGGAGGGGCTAGTTGCCGTCAGCTAGGTTGGGAGGACAGGGTGGGTGGGTCACGGTCTTTTGCCTCTTAATAGTCGGGATTGGTGTCCCGAAAACCCCTCGGCTGCTCCAAGATTTCGTTCTAGAGGCGAAGCACGTAGACACGGCACCCAGGCACGGCGAGAATTGGACTGTCGCTGGGCTACCCCGATCACATAAATCAGGAGAAAATCGTGAAGATTCGGACACCGGCTAGGATCGCGCTGCTCTCCCTGGCCTGCACTGTTGTGGCTGCTTCTACCGCTGAGGCTCAACAATCGCTGACCTTGGAGCAAGCCCGAGCCGCGATGGATGCCGCCGAAACCGAGGCGGCGCAAAACCAGTGGAACCTCACGATCCTGATCGCCGATACCGAGGGCGTGCCCATTTATTTGAGGCGGATTGACGGGGCCTCCGCCCGCAGCTATGAAATCGCGACGCGGAAGGTGAACACCGCCTTGGCATCGGGCATGCACACCGCCGACTACGCTCGGGCGTTGGCCGCGGGCCAAACCGATTCGATCCCCAACGGAGTCACGGGCGATGGCGGGTACTTGATCCGTCTTGGTGGGCAGGTGGTTGGCGCGATGAGTGCGAGTGGGGCGAGCGGAGCGGAGGACGCACAGGTTGTGCGCGCGGGAATGGCCGCCATCGGGGCGAGACCGTAGAAGGACGGGTTCAGCACCTCCAGATAGCACGATCCAACATTAGACGGGAGCACCACGGTTGGGTGCGGTAAAAAGGGGGAAGTACTGGGGGCTAGTTGCCGCCGGGCACACTACACTTCTGCGGGACAGCCACCTCCGAACGATGGGGGTGGCTGTCTGCCTATCTCATGCAGGACGGGCTCACTTCCAGAAAAGGAAGACGTTACCATCGTCGGTTAACGTGAGTTGCGAATTAACTATTGAACCCGAGTCGGTATCGCCGTCCGAAGCCCAGGTCATCGTGACGGCTCCATTGACGTGGGTGTAGGTGCCAGTCCGTCGCATAGTGTTCTCCATCAACAAGATGGGACTCGACTACACTAAGAATCCGCTTCTGAGGCACCGTTACGCCGGCCCTACGTGGACTCCATCCACTTCGAGTCGGTT
>CAUZVZ010000097.1:0-11308 GCA_963583605.1 Gemmatimonadales bacterium UBA6960 | reverse complement strand
TGGTGATGGGCTGGGGGCCACAGCTCAGAGTGCAGCACTACGTGGTCGTGGACGACGAGCTGGCGACGAGCGAATGGGAGCAGGATCTCTACCGGCTGGGCCTTCCCGACACGGCCTCAGCGGACTTTCTGACCGTTGGGGACGCGAGGGCCCGCCTCGCCGATCTCGACGACGATCCTCGGCGGACCGTGGTTCTGACGCGTACGGTTGCCGCGATGGGCGAACTGGCCGAGGGTGATGGGTTGCGTGGACGTGAGGTCAACCTCGGAGGGCTGCACCACGCGGCCGGGCGCACCGAACGCGTCCCATACGTTTTCCTGGGTCGGGTGGAGGAAGAGGGTCTTCAGGCCCTCGCGGATGAGGGAGTCGAGGTCTCTGCACGGGACCTTCCGGGGAGTCGCGCGGTCGACTTGAAAGCACTGTTGGCGTAGAAGACGCGTGTCCGTGTCACTCGCTTTCTTGGGTGGGCTCCTGGCCCTGGACGCGACCTCCGTTGGCCAGTTCATGGTGTCACGCCCCATCATCGCGGGGACGTTGACCGGATGGTGGCTTGGGGACCCGGCGTTGGGTCTGGAAATCGGTGCGATTCTAGAACTTTTCCATCTCGCGGGAGTTCCGGCCGGTGGGTCACGCGTTCCAGAGTCGGGACCGGCCTCTGTGGTCGCCGTGGCGGTCGCCATGCGCGCCGGCGGTGTAGCCGGTCTGGCATTGGGCTTGGCGGCCGGACTGGTTGTCTCTGAAATCGGCGGGACGACCGTGGGTCTGCAGCGCCATATGGTTGCCCGTTTTATCGAATCTGGGTCCATGACCGCGCGGAAGCTCACGGCCGTGCATCTTTCGTCCGTGCTCCTCGATTTCGTGCGCGGAGCGGCGGTTACGGTGGCGGGGCTGAGCGTGGCGGGGTGGTTATCCGGGATCTTTACGTCGCGATGGCCATTGCCCTATGAAACGACGTTGGCGCTCATTCTGGTAGGCGCGTGCGTCCATCTAGGCGCCTTGCTCAGGGGGTTCGGGGGGTTGAAAAGCCGCCGCGCCGTTTTTCTGGCCGGGCTCGTGGCCGGGATCGTGGGGGCATACCTATGACGGATGTGGAGCCCACGAGACCGCCGGGCTGGATGTCCAGCTTGCTCAGGCAATTCATGATCCAGGGATCCTGGAACTATCGTTCGATGTTGGGCTCAGGATTCGCCTTTTGCATGATTCCCCTTCTCCGCAAGCGGGGGCTTTCGGGGGATGGGTTGGACGATGCGGTTCGCAGTCACATGGATACCTTCAACTCTCATCCATATCTCGCCGGAGTTGTGCTCGGAGCCGTAGCCCGAATGGAGGGTAGTGGTACGGAGACTGAGACGATCGAGAGGTTCAAGCGGGCGATTCAGGGATCTCTCGGGGGGCTCGGGGACCTCCTGATCTGGGGAGCGTGGCGTCCCGCGACGATCTTGTCGGCTCTGGTGCTCGCGTGGGCTGGAACCCCGCCTTGGGTTCCCGTATGCGTATTCCTGGTCGTATATAATGGAGGGCACTTGGCGCTACGCTGGTGGGGGTACAGTCGAGGTCTCCAGTACGGAAAGGATGTGGGTGTGCAACTCCAGAGAGCCCAACTTTCGCGGCTGGCTGAGCGCGCTTTTAAGGGAGGTGCGCTGCTTCTCGGAATCTTGCTCGGCGTATTTCTTGTGAGCCTCTTTGCGGCTCAGGACGCCGGTGCGCTTTGGTCGCTCGCTGGAATCGCCGCGTTCGGTCTGGGGCTGAGGTTTGGACACCGTGCTCTACGGGGGACCACGCTCATTGTGGTTCTCGTCATTACGTTGCTCACGGCGCTGGGAAACGCATGAACGACAAACGCATCGAATGCTGGGTGGAGATCGTCAATCCTCTGGGGTTTCATGCGCGTCCGGCAGCAGAGTTCGTGCGTTTGGCTGCGTCCTTTGATTGTGATCTATGGCTGGAAAAGGATGGTGTGGAGGTGAACGCCAAGAGCATCATGGGTGTGCTTATGCTGGCTGCGGAGATGGGTTCACAGCTGGTGATTCGAGGTGACGGTCTCGATGCAGAGGCCGCGCTCGCCGCTCTGGCGGACTTGATCGCCAAGGGCTTCGAGAAGATGCACGGTGTCTAACGTTCTTGACGGTATCGGTGCTTCTGAAGGGATCGGCGCGGGCCGGGTGCACATCCTCAATTGGGGTGTTCCGGAGGTGCCGCACCGGTCGATCGATCCCGATGAGGTGGAGGGGGAGGAGGCGCATCTTCGGGAGGTCTTCGAGTGGGCGAAGGGGAAACTTCTCGACCTCGAGGATTCGACTGAAGAGCGACTCGGTGTGGTAGAGGCGAGAATCTTCGAGCCGCAGCTTCTCATGTTGGAGGACGAGGAGTTGATCGAGGGCGCTGCACGCTACATTCGGGATAATCGCCTCTCCGCAGCCCGCGCGCTGGACTGGCGTCTGCTCGAACTCCAGGCGAAATGGAGCCGGACGGCTCACCCCATGGTGCTCGATCGGCTCAATGACCTTCAGGACCTCCAGGTCAGACTGCTGTATCAACTCCTGGGTCTTCCGGACCCCACCGACGTCTCAAGCTTGGGCGAGAACGTCATCGTCGTCACCCGCAATCTGACCCCCAGCCTTACCGTCCAGTTCGATCCCGAGTCGGTCCTCGGGATCGCGGCCGATCACGGAACCCGGACTGCGCACTGGGTGATGCTCGCACGCTCCCTCGGGATCCCCACCGTTTGCGGCATGGGCGTAGTTTCAGAGCAGGCTCAGGCAGGGCAGGAGGCCATCGTGGATGGTCGCATCGGGAGGGTGATCCTGGATCCTGAGGATCACGATCGCACGCTGTTTCGAGCGCGGGAGAGCCAGATTCTCGCCTGGGAAGACGAGATCGAGACCATCGCCGAACTCGAGTCGATCACTGCCGACGACCAGCCCATAGCACTCCGCGCGAACTTGGATCTGCCGGGAGAGGCTGAGAGGGCTCGCATCCACGGGGCACAAGGCATCGGTCTGTTCCGAACTGAGTTTCTGGTGGTCGGACGGAATCAGATGCCGGGTGAAGAGGACCAGTATTTGGCCTATCGGAGTGTGGTTGAGGCGTTCCCCAAACAGGTGGTCACGGTCCGCACGTTCGATCTGGGCGGCGATAAATTCCCAATGTTCCTGCACATGCCCGCGGAGGACAATCCGTTCCTCGGATGGCGTGCGATCCGTGTTTGCCTGGACGAGCCCGAACTGTTCCGCACACAGTTGCGAGCCATCCTCCGAGCCTCCGCGTACGGCGACATCCGGATCATGGTCCCCCTTGTCAACGATGTGGAAGAGATTCGCCAGGTTCGGGAACTCGTCCATGAGGAAGAGGCGCGTCTTCAGAAAGAGGGCATACCGTACAACACCGGGTACAAGCTGGGCATCCTGGTGGAAACACCCGCCGCGACCTTGGAGGCGGTGGAACTGGCTCAGCATTGTGATTTCTTCTCGATCGGTACGAACGACCTCACCCAATACACGCTGGCGGTGGATCGAACGAGCGCGAGGCTGGCAAAGCTATTCAATCCCTTCCATCCCGCGGTCATTCAACAACTGAGCAGCGTCTCGCGGGTGGCCAAGAGTGCTGGCATCGAGGTGAGCGTATGTGGCGAGATGGCCGCGAATCCCTTGGGCGCCTTTCTGCTGCTTGGGCTCGACATCACGACCCTGTCTGTCGCCTGGCCCTCGCTCCCGGAGGTGAAGAAGATGGTGCGTTGTTTCCGCATGGAAGACGCGCGTCGCGCGGCCAAAGCCGCGATCGCCGCACCGACGAGCCGCGAAGTCGTGGAATGCCTGGTGGATGGGATTGGTGGGAGCGTGGACCTTACGGCGTTCTCCGGTAGGTGGCACCTCCCCACCTTGGACTAATTCGGCTGGTGGGGACCCAGCCCGACCCGATTGAAACCCGGCAATAGAGGGAGCTTGTCCCCCTCGCCGGGTGGGAATAGCTTTTTCGTTCAGTGAGCGGCCACCCCTTCGCGCTCCTTGACTCCGCTCTATAAATAAAGGTTTCAGGTCACCCGTGAGCCATAATCTCTTCACATCCGAATCTGTCACCGAAGGCCATCCAGACAAGGTCGCCGATCAGATTTCCGACGCGGTCCTAGACGCCATGCTGAAGGGTGATCCGAGTTCCCGGGTGGCGTGTGAGACGCTCGTGACCACGGATTTGGCCGTCGTCGCTGGGGAAATCACCTCCTCGACCCAAGTCGACGTAGCGGGCCTGGTACGGAAGACGCTCCTTGAGATCGGCTATGACGATGCCGAGTACGGAATCGATGGAGCCAACTGCGAGGTGCGCACGGTCATCGACAAGCAGTCCGCGCACATCGCCATGGGTGTGGATACGGGCGGGGCAGGCGACCAGGGCATGATGTTCGGTTACGCTACCGACGAGACGACGGAGCTCATGCCGGCTCCCATTTTTTACGCCCATGCCCTCGTACGGCAGCTGGCGGCCGTGAGGCGCAACGGGGCGCTGCCGTGGGTCCGGCCGGACGGCAAATCACAAGTGAGCGTCGCCTATGAAAACGGCCGGCCCCATTCGGTCGACACGGTCGTGGTCAGCACGCAGCACGCACCGGACGTGGACAACGATACCATTCGAGAGGGTGTCCTTCGCGAAGTGATCCTACCCGTCATCCCCTCGGATCTCCTCGACCCCGACGCGTGCACGTTTCACATCAACCCGACCGGCCAATTCGTGATCGGTGGGCCTCACGGGGATTGTGGGTTGACCGGACGGAAGATCATCGTCGATACCTATGGCGGCATGGGTCGGCATGGCGGCGGCGCGTTCAGCGGAAAGGATCCCACCAAGGTCGACCGATCGGCCGCATATGCGGCCCGGTGGGCGGCTCGAAACCTCGTGGATGCCGGCGTCGCATCGCGCTGTGAAATCCAGCTTGCTTACGCCATCGGCGTGGCCCGGCCGGTGTCGATCTTCGTCGATACCTTTGGAACCGGAAAACTCCCCGACGAGCAGTTGGCGAGTGCCCTCGAAAACGTGTTCGATTTTCAGCCCCGGGCGATCATCGACCAACTGAAACTGCGGACGCCTATTTTTCTTCCGACCGCCGCCTACGGACACTTCGGCCGCACACCGGAGTCACGGTGCCTCGACCACGGACGCTCCGTTGATCTGTTCCCGTGGGAGAAGTCCGATCGAGTGGATGATATCCGAACAGAGCTGAAGCTCTAGAAACACACCACGCGGAGAACTCCGGCCGGACTCCGGAGTACTGGTAATATCGAAGCGTGGGCGTCTGCTTTTGAAGAGGGCTGAGTCGTTGCTCGTTCAAGTTTCCGTACAGAGTCTGGGGTTGGACCGAGCGTCCAATACGCCGGTGGTCATCCTCCAGGAGCATGGCGGCGAGCGCGTGCTCCCGATATGGATCGGCCCCGGCGAAGCCAGCGCCATCGCTATGGAACTCGCCGACATGAAGTTCTCGCGGCCGCTCACCCATGACCTGCTTGCTTCGGTGGTCGGTGGTCTCGGCGGTGCTCTCCAAAAGGTCATAATCAGCCGGGTAGAAGAGAGCACGTACTTCGCGGAAATGATCATTCGAAGAAATGGGGAGGTGATCTCGGTCGACGCCCGTCCTTCGGACTCCATTGCGGTCGCGCTCCGGCTCGAAGCCGACATCTTCGCTGATGAAGCGCTGTTGGAACGCACGCCCTTAGAGGGTCCAGGGGAGCTGACGATGGGCGAGCCGCCCGTACTCAAAAGGGAGCCCGACACTGAGATGGCTGCCGAAGAACTCAAAGAGTATCTACGGAAGCTTGCCCCTGAGGATTTTGGCCGTTTCACTCCGTAGTCCTGCCGCATTCGCGGCTATGCTCGTGTGCGTCGTTCTGGGTGGGGCGTCCTCCGTCCTGGGGCAAGCAAGCCCATCACCCTCTTTTCCCCAGCAGGAAACCCCGATTCTCGAGGGGATCGTGCTCGAGGGTGATTCGACCCTCGATGCAGGCACGGTCGTTCTCCACAGGGTGGGCCCGGACGGCGCGGGGGGAGAGGTGGATGAGACCACTGTAGGGGCCGGAGGTGAGTTCCGATTTCTGCTTCCGGGCCTGGCGGACGCCAACGCCCAAGGCAACATCTATTTCACGTCGGTCGACTATGAGGGGGTCCTGTACTTCGGGACCGGGATCACGGTGCTGGAGCAGCTCGACAGCGCGTATGTGATTCACGTATTCCAGACGGAGGAGGTGCCACCGGAGGGCGTGTCTCTACCGCTGGAGGTGCGCACCATGTTCATCGAGTTTGCCGGTGAGGAGTGGGTCGTCACCGACCTTTTCGCTCTCGATAATCGGGGCACCCGAACCCTCGTGGCGCAGGACGACGGTGTGGTGTGGAGTTATCCTCTCCCCGCGGGGGCTACCCGGGCGGAACTGGGGGAGGGCGACATGCCGCCGGACGCGGTCACGTTCGAAGGGGGACGAGTGTTCGTCAGTGCTCCGCTTCCTCCCGGCGACCGACTACTCATGATCCGGTACCGACTCGAGGACCTCGGGGCGACGATTCCCGCTCCAGGGAGTACGGAGGTGTTCGAAGTCCTGATCAAGGAGCCCGCCCCGCCGCTTCGGATCGAGGGATTGGCACCCGTGGACGTCGTGGCTCTCGGGCCGGAATCCACCTATCGCCGTTATGGCGGATCCGAACTGGTGGACTCGAACCTCACCATAGTCGAGACGGAGGAGGGAGGCGCCCCTCCGCTCGAATGGCTCGCCGTACTGACGGCGATGTTGTTGCTCGCGGGGGGGGGGCTGGCGTATGCGCGGCCGCGCAGAGCTGTGCCGGCTGGGGCCGATCTGGGTTTGGGCCGTGAAGCGCTGATCCTGGAGGTGGCCCGGGTCGACGATGCGCTTGCTGAGGCGGCGGATCCCGACACCCGATCGGAGCTCCTCGAGCGGCGTGCAGCACTTCTGTCTCTTCTCCGGAACAGCGACTAACGGGCAATGTCGGTCGTGAGCACTCCGGCGGTTCTACTCAGGTCCTTCGATTACAGTGAAACGAGTCGAGTCCTCAAACTCTATACCAGGGACGTGGGGTTCGTCAGCGTCATGGCCAAGGGCGTCCGTCGGGGTGGAGCGCGCGCGCAGGGCGGCCTGGACACGTTCTCCCGGGGAGAACTCACGGCGTACATGCGGCCGACCCGTGACCTCCAGACGTTCAAGGAATTTGCGGTCGAGGAAGCGGGTGCGTCTCTCGGTAAGGACGTGCTTCGGTTCGCGGGTGCTTCGGTACTCGCGGAGATAGTGCTTCTACACGCGGCGCCCGACCCGAGCCCTGAGGTATTCGAGCGCCTCACGGGCGCACTGAGGCGAATCGAAGTCGAGCCCAGAGAGGGGATTGTCGGAGTCGTGCTTGCCGAAGCGTGGATGCTCGTGAACGCACTTGGATACGAGCCACAGATCCACCAATGTGTCCATTGTGGCAAGGCGCTTGGCGCCCAGGAAGTGTCGCGCTTCGATTTCTCTGCCGGGGGCGTGCGCTGTTCCGACTGTGCTTTCGATCATTCGGGACCCCTGGTGGGTCCGGCTGCCCGCCAGCAGTTGGCCGCGTTACTCCAAGGGACGGCACCCGCGGCCCTCAGGAAGCCCAGGGCCCATCTGCGGCTGCTGCACGACTTCGTGATCTATCACATATCAGGATCGAAACCCCTCAAGACCTTCCGGGTCTTCGGTGCGTTGGCGGGCTTTGACGAGTGACTGCGAACGGCTTGATCCTCGGTACCGCAGGCCATATCGATCACGGGAAGACCGCGCTCGTGAAATTGCTGACCGGTGTGGATACCGATCGCCTGCCAGAGGAGAAGGCCCGCGGGATCACGATTGAGCTCGGATTCGCAGATTTCACGCCCAGGGAGGACCTTCGGATGGGCGTGGTAGACGTCCCGGGCCACGAGGGTTTCATCCGCAACATGCTCGCGGGTGCCACCGGCATGGACCTGGTCCTGATGGTGGTGGCGGCCGACGAGGGAATGATGCCGCAAACCCGGGAGCACCTGGAAATCGTCCGCCTGCTCGGCGTCGAGAAAATGGTCGTGGCGTTGACCAAGTCCGATCTTGTGGAAGAGGAGTGGCTCCCACTGGTCGAGGAGGAGGTGCGGGAAGCCCTTCGGGAGTCGCCCTACGGCCAGGCGGCGCCCCTCGTGGTCACATCGACGGTGACCGGCGCCGGGATCGAGGCGCTCAAGGACAAACTAATCGAGGTGGCCGAGGGAGCGGGGAATCGTTCGAGCGAGGACCTCATGCGGCTGCCGATCGATCGAGCCTTTACGGTCAAGGGGACCGGGACAGTGGTCACCGGAACCCTCTGGAGCGGACGCCTTTCGATCGGTGACGCTGTGGTCCTGCAGCCGTCCGGGGTCCGAGGGCGTGTGCGGGGTCTGCAGGTGCACAGCGCTTCGGTAGAGCACGCAGGGGCGGGGGAGCGCACGGCCGTGGCGATCACCGGCGGGGAAATCGATCTCGATACCGTAGAGCGCGGTCAGGTCCTCGTAGCCGATGGCGCTTGGGCGGCGACTGGAATGCTCACAGCGCGACTGCGCGTCGTCCAAGGGACGGGGTGGACGGTCAAGCATGGTCAGCGCGTCCGGGTACATCTCGGTACCACCGAAGTGATGGCCCGGGTGGTCACGCTGGAGGAAGGCGAGGTGCGGCCCGGGGATGAGGGGTGGGTTCAGCTCCGTCTTGAGCGACCGCTTTTGGCACGAACGCGGGACCGGTTCGTAATCCGGTCTTACTCCCCGGTGACCACGATCGGAGGAGGAGTCGTCGCCGAGGCTCTCCCGGCAAAACGGAAGAAGCTGCGGGCCAATGAAGCCTCGGAGTTGATTGATATCATCCATGGGGAGGCTGAGGTGGCTCTCGGTGCGGCACTTCGATTGGCTTCTTGGAGGGGGATTGCCGTGGACCAAGTGTCGGTACGCACGGGTCTTTCGCCTGCTGAGGGCCGTGCGGCGAGGATAGCGCTCGTCGAGAAGGGGGCCCGCGAGGCCGGGGGTAGGCTTTTTGACGGGTCGATTGTCGAGGCGTCACAAACGCTCATGGATGATGCCGTCGACGCATTCCATCGCGACGAGCCCCTTCGCGCTGGCATCGCAGTGGAACTCCTCCGCCAAACGGTACCGGTCCACGATGAAGGGCGACTCGCCGACGTACTCTTGAGCGAGGCGGTCACGTCCGGGTCTCTGGAGGTCCAGGACAGCGTGGTGTCACGGCCCGGATATGAGCCCGTGATAAACGATCGGCAGCAAGACGTCATGGACGAACTGCTGGATCTCTACCGAAACGCCGGGTTGGCGGCTCCCATGGTCTCGGAGTTACCTGAGACCATACGGGATTGCGACGATCTCTGGCCCCTCTTGAAGCTGTTGGAGCGTCGGGGTCATCTGGTCGCGTTGGAGAAGGAACTCTTCGTGGACGCCGAAGAATTTTTCGCGGCGACTGAGCGGGTCGCAACCGAACTTGCCGGTGCGACTGGACTGGGCCCCGCCGACTTTCGAGAAGTGCTTCCCGTGACCCGTAAGCACTTGATCCCCATCCTGAGTCATTTCGATCAGACCGGACTGACAACACGCGGGCCGGATGGGAGAAATGTGGGTAAGGGGGAGCCAAATTAGGTGAAGGGGAACCAAATCGGATTGAACGGAGTCCTAAGAGACCAGGCGCGGCGCTGTCCGGAGAAGAACAATCTTTTCCGCGATTTGGTGGCCTGTTATTGTGGATGTAGTCGTGTGAGGTACCAGTGGAAATCACCACGGAGGGCGATTAGTCCAACAGCTACGGCATAGGTGAATATAGCATGAGACGCATACTGAGCGTCTTCCTACTTTCTGGGCTCCTCGGCTTTGCGCCAGGGATTTCGGCCCAAGTGCCTCCGGGCGATGCAAGACCGACCGGCGAGCGAGAAAGCGGATTTACACTTGGGCCGAACTATCCCAATCTGTTCAACCCTGAGACTAGGATCCCCTTCGATCTCCACGAAGTCCTGTTCTCAAGTGGAGGGACAGCCATTGTATCCGTTCGCATCTACAACGTCCTCCAGCAGTTCGTCGCCACCCCGACCGCCCTTAGTCATCCAAGCGGACGAGCTCCTCTCGTCGATCTCGAATACGTGACTCCGGGCCGGTACGAGGCGTATTGGGATGGGCTCGATCAGTCCGATCGCTCGGTGGCGTCCGGCATCTACTTCGTGCAGATGACGATCAACGGCGCTCCGGATGTGATGCGGATGTACGTGGCGAAGTAGCCAGTAGCCGGGCTCAAGTCGCCCTCTCGTCCAACAACTTCAGAAAGTCCTCAGGACTCTCCAGATCGGCCAGCAGGCCTGGTACGTCATCGTCCTTCGCAAACTGGGCGATCTTGCCGAGCACGGGAAGGTATTGATTGGACACCTCGAGTGGGGGCGCGACGATGAGAAAGAAATTGTATACCGGCTTGTCGTCGATGGCCTTGAATTCGACCCCTCCCGGTCTCCTCCCGTAGGCGAGTTGGAGACGGCTTGCCACGAGGGACCGACAGTGGGGAATTGCGATGCCACGCCCAATTCCCGTCGATCCCAAGTTCTCTCGGCGTTTGAGCGTTTTGTAGAGGATGCTCTTCGACTTTTCATCGAGATGGAGAAGAGAGACGAGCTGCTTGACCGTCTCGTCTTTCGTCTCCGCTGTAAGATTTAGGTTCACGACATCGGCCGTGAACAGTTCCCTGAGCTTCATATGTGCACCTTCGAAGGGGCGACCCTTCGTAGAATCGAAATCCGCGAGCGATAACCGTGGAATATCTTTGGCGATCCAAGGACTGTCAAAGCTCAGAACGTTGTTGAAGCGGTACAGTGGGCGGTGTTCGGATGCCCCTTCACCCGTGTTCAGCCTGACCCTACCTTTCCCCCATGGAAATCGATGTCTTCGAATTGATGGCGAGCGGCCGAACGCCGCTTTTTCTCGCGCCCCAGGCGGGTGTGAGCGAAGCTCCGTTCCGGAGGCTTTGCCGACGCTTTGGTGCCGACGTCGTATCTACTGAGTTCGTGAGCGCCGCCGGCATCATGCAGGGGAACCGGCAGACCCGGGAGCACCTCCGCTTCGACGAGAACGAACGACCGATTGGAATCCAGATTTTCGGATCGGACCCAAAGACCATGGGCGAGGCCTCTGCGCTGGTCACGGATCTCTTCGGACCCGATTTTATCGATATCAACTTCGGATGCCCGGTCAAGAAAATCGTGAAGCGGAACGGCGGATCAGGCTGCCTTCGTGACATGGACTTGGTCGAGCGCATCATCCGGT
>CAUZVZ010000096.1:0-11373 GCA_963583605.1 Gemmatimonadales bacterium UBA6960 | reverse complement strand
CCGAACTCTTCCCGATCAAGAAGCCCCCGACGGCAGCGATGACGGCTACGACTATGACCACTACCGTGTCCATTGATTCCCACCTCGGATTCTTTCAACGCTGCACATAATCACTCCATTCCCTCTTGAGTACTCCAACGGCATAACGTGTCTCCGCGGGCCTCACAGCTGGTGTGGTCGATGGAGGGTGCATCGGGCAGCACGCGGCTCAACGTTGCGGAGCACATTCCCGACACCAGCGCACAGGCCGCTCCCCCCGGGTCGCTCTGCATGAAAAGGAGAGATCGCCCCTCCAGTGTGAACGCTCCATCGCCGAATCCTCCGATTCGGCGCCCGAACAACGCCTGCAGGCGGCGACGCACTCGTCTTCGCGCAATCCGGGCGGCCAGCCTTCGAGGCGTCCACTTCGGGTTTCGTGTGGACTTGCCAGCCAGTCGAACTCCACACTCCATGAAGATAGCCCGGGCGTCGGGACGCTTGATGACGAGTCGTATCAGATCTCCGAACTCCTGATCCGAGATCTTCCGCCCTCGCTTGGTCTCTGTCTGGTAGTTCCGGACCCGGCGCTCGACTACGTCGCTCAATCCCAACCGACGAGGTATGGTCACCGAAGTATCCTCCTCTTCGAAGACCTCGAAGGGGCGATCATTCGCCTGGATGACCTCCAACAACGTGAGCGCGACGAGAGCGGAGACTCTCGGGCGGCCGGCGCCGTTGGATTCCGTTGCTTTCGAGTGCTCCATGCGTGGCGTTCGTAGCCGATGATCGCGAGGGATTGGCACGTCGCACGACCTCCGAGCGGAAGTGCACGCGCGCTAATCTCGCAGTGCTCTGTCAACCGGGCAACGCATCGACGGGAGGAATCTTCGGATCGTATCAATATGAGAGTGACAACCGAAGTGTCCGACCCCTATATAAGTGTCCGACCCCTATATAGGGGAGTCGGTCCCAAACCGATCATGTCGTTGGTTCGGGGCGGGTGGGGCGACGGAGAATCGCACGGCCATCCTGGGGGGGGCTTGTTCGGTGCCGTGGCGACCGTTTCCCCCCCGCTCCACCCCCTCCACACTGCCCCATCGATTGTACGCGGTCCAGGGTCGTTCTAGCTTCGGTGGGTGTCGCGTCGACACGAACCTGGAAGCCGAGCCACCGCGAATGAAGCGCTATCCTGCATTTGATCCTCCCGAATATCTGAACTGGACTCCCGATCCAGGGCTGCTCGAAGCCTTTGAGCGAACCCTCAAGGAGCATCCGGGTCGGGCATCCCTGATCGAGGACTTGAGCGAAGACGCCTTGCTAGCGCTCTATCGTGACCTGCTTCTGACCCGCTTACACGACATCGGCCTGAAGCGCTGGGTAAGGCAGGGTGTGCTCTCCAAGGCTTGGCTGGGAACGGGAGAAGAGGCGGTCACGGTGGGTTCAGTGGCGGCGCTCGATCGAGGACGCGACGTGGTCTGCCCGATGATACGAAACGCAGGCGCTTGCCACATGATGGGCATGCCCATGGCCGACCTCTTCCGGGCATACCTCGCGACGTCGGACTCTCCCAGTGGTGGCCGGGACCTGCATGCCGGGGACCCGGGACAGGGTGTGATTCAGCCGATCAGCCACATGGGCACGAGCGTGCCGGTCATGGCGGGAGTCGCCCTTGCGTTCAAACAGCGCGGTGAAGACCGAGTGGCGATGACCTGGGTCGGGGACGGAGCGACTCGCACCGCCGCCTGTCACGAGGGCATGAACTTCGCGGCGGTACAGAATCTTCCCGTCATATTCGTGATTCAGAACAACCAGGTCGCTCTCGGCACACGTCTCGACCAGCACGGGGCCGGAGATATACGTCGCTGGCCGGACATGTACGGCTTACCGTCCTGGATGGCGGACGGAAACAACATTTTAGACGTCTTCGCGGCCACTACCCTCGCGGTCAAGCGGTGCCGGGAGGGGCGCGGACCCTCGGTCGTGTTGGCCGAGACGTTTCGCCTGAGCGGACACGCCACCCACGACGAAGGAGAGGCGCGGGCCACGCTTCCCGCGGAGTTGTTCGACGAATGGGGTCGGAGGGACCCCGTCGGACTCTACGAGGAGATTCTCGTACGCCATGGTGTGGAGCGGAGCCGCCTCCTCTCGATAGAGGCAGACGCCATCACCGTGGTCGAAGAGGCCGCGGAGAGTGCCCTCGCTTCAGCCCACGATGCGCTCGACCCGGAGGCGGCCCTCTACGACGGATTCTCGGACCGTCGCATGACATCGCTCGAACGACGACCCGTTTAGGCTACCCACGTGTCGGGGCGAACCCCTCAGGGGGCCCGCCCTTGTAGGTGCGTAGGCGACGGAGCATATTCTGACGAGAGTGACGATTACTCTTGCCATACCCCAACGGAATGGGACATGGTGCAAGCACAGCTGGACGAAGGAATTCTGGGACGCCTCGCGGCGAGACCACTCGAGGACCTCACTGATGAGGAACTAGTGACGGCGCACCTCGACGGTCGGGGCGGAGCCTTCGGAGAACTGTACGAACGCTACCGAGACCGCCTCGTCCACTTCGTCACCAGGAAGACGGGCGACGGAGACCGGGCCCAAGACCTGGTTCAGGAAGCTTTCATCCGTGTGACCCGCCACCTCCATCGCTTCGACACGACCAAGAAATTTTCGACCTGGGTCTATACGATCGCGAGCAATCTCTCGAAGAACGAACTCCGCAACCGCTCGCGCAGTCCGTTGGTTCTGTTTCAACGCTTCACGAACAACTGGGACAGCGACCACCGCCCGATCCAATTCGAGGACTTCCGCATGAGGCCTGACGACCTCTATAGGAAGCGATTCCTCAAGCGTCTCGTGGAGGACACCGTACAGGAGCTACCCGAGCATCACCGGCTCGTCTTCAGACTCCGTGAGTTGGAGGGCAAGAGCTACGAGGAAATTTCCGAGATCACGGGAGTGAACCTCGGGACGGTGAAGAGCCGGCTGCACAGAGCCAGAAACTCATTCGCCCAGAGGATCGAGCCCTTCCTCAACTAGGGTCCTGTCGCGGAAATGCGGTGACGCACCGAGGGGACCGAAGCGCCGCCCAACTCCGGTAACGGGACACTTAAGACATGTTCGACAATCTACGCCGGGCGTTCCGAGAAGCCATCGACAACTTCCAGGAGGAGTTGGCTCGTGGCGACGTTCCAGAAGCCGTAGACGACCTCCTACGGCAGATGAAGAGGGAGGCCGCGGACACCAAGGCAGACGTCGCCCGTCTCGACCAGGAGCGTCAGCGCACGGACAGGGAAGCGCTCAAGGAAAAGAAGGAAGGGCAAACCTGTCGCCGTCGCGAGAAGATGGCCAGCGACATCGATGATGCCGAAACCGCCGAACTCGCCCGGGAATTCGCCGAGAAACACGAACGCCGTCAAAAAGTCCTGGAGAACAAATCGGTCGCATTGAAGGAAGAGTTGGAGATGCGGCGAGGCGAATTCGTCGAGATGATCGAGGCGATCAAAGACGCGGAGATGAACCGGGAGACGCTGACAGCGACGGCGGGCCGGGCGTCTGCGCGTAATTCCATCGAGGGTGTCGACGAGCTCTTTTCGGAGTTGGACCGCATCGCGGACGAAATCGGGGACGAAGCCGCCCGCGGGGAGGCGAGCCAGGAGGTCGACGATTCGATGGCGGCGGGGCGATCGAGTTCCTTCGAGGACGAGCCTGGCAGGCGGCCCATCGATGTGGACGCTCGGCTCGAGGCGCTGAAGCGTGCGATGGGCGAAACGGACGGCACGGACGGCTAGCCACCTGGCGGGCTACTTCCCGTTCGGATTCTCTTCTGCATCGGCTAGCTGGCGAAAGAAGAGTAGCCCGGCACATTCTCCCGCGAGGAACATGAGATCTTCTTTCGCGTCGGAATCGAGCGGCTCCGACGGACTCCTACCGTCCAAGATCAAGAACCACTTCCGGTCATCTCGACTTCCCAAATAAACCACGACCGACCCTTCTTGTTCGAGGAGGGTCGGTGGTTCAGTCGCGTCGAGGCCCTCCAGTGAAGGTGGCGTGAATTCGGTACGAGCGGGCTCGGAGGCCAAATCCAAGACGAACAGGGGTTCCGGCACGCCCGCATTCCCCCCTTGGGACGTCCACACGAGTCCCCCCCGACCGCCGGAAACGAGATAAATTGCACGCCAAACGGAAGGGCAAACCGTGATCGTCTTCCTTCGGCACCCCACACAGCGAATCGGCCGGGTGAGCCCTCCCTATCGGTTCTTGGGAAGGCCTGCCCACGGTAACTGGTGAGGTCGATCACGTCGTCGTCGTTCACGTCTCAACCGTAGACCCATCCCATCCGAGGCGCAATGATATCCCCACTCTACCCGAGAGCGAGAGGTGGTGGCGTCGGCGCGCCCCAAACACTTAGATTCCGTCCTCATTTCAGGCCTAATCCCAGCGCACAGATACGGCGCGCCAACTGCAACGGATAACGATGGAGAACTGGATCGGCGTGGGTGTTTGGATCGTCATGGGGGCCGTCATCGCCCTCATCGTACGAATCGTGATCAAACGACCCGAAGAGACCCCTGGGCACGTTCCGGTGCTCATGCTGTTGGGTGCGTTTGGTGCTGTCGTAGGCGGCATGTTGGGGATCGGCATCTTCGAGTTCGATGAGCCGCTCGCCTTGAGCGCGGGCGGCATGGGCAGCGCGTTGGCGTTTTCCGTCTTCATGAGCGCTCTGTACCGTTGGGGAATCCGCGGTCTCATCTGAACGTGATGCGTGACGTCCAGGATTACATCGGCAGCGCTCTACCACGCTTCACCGAAGAAATCCTCGCATTTCTCCGAATGCCCTCGGTCAGCGCCAGGTCGGAGCACGACGAAGACACGCGCCGCACCGCTGATTGGCTCCATAGCAGGCTCTCCGACGCCGGGCTCGAGGCAGAGGTCGTCGAGACGGCGGGTCACCCGGTCGTACTCGGTGAGTGGAGAGGTGCCGGCGCCAAAGCCCCCACGGTCTTGGTCTACGGCCACTATGACGTGCAGCCACCCGATCCGCTGAAGCTTTGGACGTCTCCGCCCTTCGAGCCGCAGTTTCGCGAGAATCGCCTGTACGCTCGGGGCTCCGCCGACGACAAGGGGCAACTCTACCTACACGTAAAGGCCGCCGAAGCCCATCTGAAGGGTGCGGGTGCACTTCCCGTAAACCTGATCATCCTGGCCGAGGGGGAGGAGGAGGTGGGTTCGCCCAACCTCGTGCCGTTCGTCGAGGCCCACAAAGAGAGGCTGGCCTGCGACGCGGTCGTCATATCGGACACGGGCATGTTTGCACCGGGACTACCGTCCTTGCTCTTCTCCCTTCGAGGTCTCGCGTACTTCGAGATCCACGTCGAAGGACCCTCGAGCGACCTGCACTCGGGCGCCTACGGCGGTCCCGTCGTGAACCCAGCCATGGCACTCTCGCGCATGCTGGCCACCCTCCACGACGACCGAGGACGGATCGTCATCGACGGCTTCTATGACGACGTGCTGGACTGGGACGACGAGACGCGAGAGGGGATTCGGGGGCTGCCCTTCGACGAGGACGAGTTTGCGGCTTCGCTCAATACGACGCTGACCGGCGGTGAGATCGGTTACTCGGTCCTCGAAAAGCTGTGGGTGCGCCCCACCTGCGAAGTGAACGGTCTTCTCTCGGGTTATACTGGCGAGGGAGCGAAGACGGTTTTGCCCGGCAAGGCCATGGCCAAGGTCAGCTTCCGCCTGGTGGCCGACCAAAATCCTCAGCGGGTCGGAGAACTACTGCGGGGCCACCTCGCCGCCGTCACCCCAGAAGGTGTGACGGTCCGAGTAGAGGAACTCCACGGGGGAATGCCGTGGCGCGCCAAGCTCGACGGGCATCTCAAGGACGCGGCGACATCGGCTCTCCTCAAGGCCTTCGGTGCGGAACCGGTGTTGGCCGGAGAGGGAGGAAGCATTCCCATCGTCGGGGACTTTGAGCGAATCCTGGGTGCGCCGGTCCTGCTCATGGGCTTCTCCCACCCCGGAGCGAATCTGCACGCCCCTGACGAGTGGTTTCCAGAGGAGAATATCGAGAAGGGGATCCGCGCCCTCGCGTACCTATACGAGGAGCTCGCCTAGGAAGCGGTCGAGCCCAGTGTCCTAAGTCCCCGACGGCAACATCGCCGCCGCCCTCAGCAAAGCCCGAGCTTTACTGAGGGTTTCTTCGTACTCACGAGCGGGGTCGGAGTCCGCGACGACGCCCGCACCTGCCTGTACGTATGCCTTCCCGTCTTTCACAACTACAGTACGAATCGTGATGGCCGTGTCCATCGCCATGCCTCCCCAACCGAAGTAACCCACGGCGCCTGCATACGGCCCTCTCCGTACCGTCTCCAGCTCGTCGATGATCTCCATGGCCCGTACCTTGGGAGCGCCCGAAACGGTGCCCGCGGGAAAGCACGCCTTGAACACGTCCATCGCAGAGTTCTCACCCCGAAGCTTCCCCTCGACCTGACTCGCGAGGTGCATCACATGGGAGTACCGCTCCACCACCATTAGTTCGGGCACGTCCACCGATCCGTATTCGGCAATCCGCCCGATATCGTTGCGCCCCAGATCCACGAGCATGCGATGCTCGGCCAACTCCTTTTCGTCCTCTCGCAGATCGAGGGCCAGGGCTCGATCTTCTTCCGGAGTGGCTCCCCTGGGTCGCGTCCCCGCGATGGGGCGCACCGTGACGGTACCGTCCTCGACGCGCACGAGAACCTCCGGCGAGCTTCCCACCAGCGAAAATCCGTCTAGCTCGAGGAAGTAGAGATAGGGTGACGGATTGAGTGATCGAAGGGCCCGGTAAAGGTCGAAGGGCTCGGCCGTCAGCGGCATCTCGAGTCGTTGACTGAGCACCACCTGGAAGACATCACCCGCGAAGATATACTCCCTCACGCGCTCCACTCCAGCCTCGAATTCCTCGCGGTTCATGCTACTCGAGAAATCCGGGTCTGCCTCGGGCTGGGGTTTCAGCTCGAGGGGGGCCGGGGGGTCGGCGCTTGCCAATCGGGCCACCAGATCCTGTGTCCTGTCGGCCGCCACGTCGTACCGGCGGCGGAGTTCCGTGTCATCCAGACCCGGCTCGACCCCCACTGTGGCGATCGCCATTGCACGACCCAGTAGGTTGTCGATCGCCAGCACCAGATCCATGAAGGCAAAAAGACCGTCGGGAAGACCCAGGTCGTCCGGTGGGGCGTCTGGAAGTCGCTCGATCTGGCGCACCACATCATATCCGAAGTAACCTACGGCGCCGCCCCACAGTCTAGGGAGTCCTTCGACGGCCAGGGGTCGGCGGGCTCGTAAGCGTTCGTCGAAATCAGCGAGGGGATCGGCGGCGGTGATCGGAGTCCAGCCATCGCCCGGGGTCCACAGCTCGGCCCGCCCGCCGATGAGGCGCCAGGCTTGGCACGGGTCGGTCCCCAAGAACGTATAACGGGCCCACTGATCGCCCCCGACAACCGATTCGAGTAGGAATCCGAACGGGGGACGACGAAGTTTCGCGTATGCCGTTACGGCGGTATCCACATCGAATAGGAATTCTCTCCACACGGGGAGCACACCGACGTCGGTGACTCGGGAGCGAAATTCTTCGAAGGTGGGCTTGAGCTCCATGAACGTCGACGATCAATATGGAATGGGTGCCCCGGGGATTGGGGCAGGAAACATATGAATGAAGTGAAAAAGGGAAAGAGCCTTCGGGTGCTCGCGGTGGACACCGGCGGGACGTTCACGGACGTGCTCCTGCTCGACGCGGGCCGTCTGCGGTCTCTCAAGGTTCCGTCCACTCCCGGAGATCCCGCGGACGCAGTGCTTGGGGGTATCGACGAATTATTGAAGGGCGGGGACGGCGACTACGTGCTTCTCCACGGCTCCACGGTGGCCACCAACGCCCTTCTCGAGCGAAAGGGCGCCCGTGTAAAGCTGGTGACGAACGCGGGCTTCGAGGACATCATCGAGATCGGCCGCCAGAACCGCCCGCAGCTCTATGCCTTGGTCGGCCACCGCCCTCCTCCCCTCGTCAGCCGGACCGACCGCCACGGAATTCGCGGCAGAATAGGGCCCGAGGGAGACGTTCTCGAACCCTTGGACACGGATGAGCTCGAGACGCTTGCGGAGCAGCTGGCAGGCGGAGAATCCGTAGCGGTCGTCCTCCTGCACTCCTACGCCAACCCGGATCACGAAGAAGCGGTGGCCGGCGCTCTGGAGGGGTTGCCCATACCCCTCTCGGTGTCAGTGAGGCTTCTGCCCGAGTATCGAGAGTATGAGCGCACGTCCACGACCGTCGTGAACGCGTACATCGCACCCGTCATGTCCGGGTACCTCGGACGGTTGGATCAGGAGAGCGGAGCCGAGCGCGTGACCATCATGGGATCGAGCGGCGGATCGCTACCTGTGAAACGCGCGATGCGTGAGCCGATTCACACGGTCCTATCGGGGCCGGCGGGTGGCGTTGTCGGAGCACTCGCCTGGGGTCGACGGGCCGGGCACGAGCGCATCATTACGTTCGATATGGGAGGAACGTCCACGGACGTGTCCCTGTGCCCGGGCGGCCCTCTTCACACGCGTGAACTCGACATCGGTGGGCAGCCGATCGCCGTGCCCGTGATCGATATCCACACGGTGGGCGCGGGAGGAGGCTCCCTGGCGCGTGTCGACCCGGGGGGGGCGCTCCGAGTGGGACCGAGATCGGCCGGTGCCGATCCGGGACCCATCTGCTACGCAAAGGGCGGCGAGGGAGTGACGGTCACGGACGCGCACGTGTGGCTCGGACGCCTACCCGTCGACGCTTTCTTGGGGGGCGGGGGCACGTTGGACCGGGCTTCGATCGAGCCACATCTCCGGAGCCTCGCCGAGGGGTTGGGAGCCACCCTGGAGAGTGCTGCCGAGGGTATCTTGGCGGTCGCCGCTTCGGCCATGGAGCGGGCCTTGCGGGTGATCTCCGTGGAGCGAGGCCACGATCCGGCGGACTTTACGCTCGTGGCGTTCGGAGGAGCGGGGGGCCTCCACGTAGCGGATCTGACAGAGCGGTTGGGTGCCCCTCGGGCCATCGTGCCCCCACTTCCGGGACTCCTCTCCGCATATGGAATGTTGGCCGCCGACCTCACTCGGGAGGCATCCCGGTCCATTCTTCTCTCGACGGCATCCTCCGGGACGGAGGAGCGCATACGGGAGGTATTCACCGAGCTCGAGCGAACCGTCGTGGATGCGATGTCGGAAGAGGGAGTCCGGAGGGAGGACATCACCGTGGTCCGGCAGGTGGACGCCCGGTACGAGGGTCAGAGTTTCGAACTTCGGGTTCCCGAGAAGGAGTGGCAAGCCACCTTCCACGACCTCCACGACGAGCGATACGGCTACCGACGTCTCGATACACCGGTGGAGGCCGTCACGATCCGGGCCATCGCTTCGGCGCCGGGTCAGAAACTCGAACTCGAACGATTGCCACCCGCGACCGCTCCGCCTGAGACCTCGACCACACGCTTGTTTTCGGGCGGCGAATGGGTGGAGATTAGTCGAGTCTGGCGTGAGGATCTCGCCCCGGGCCACGAGCTCGAGGGACCGTTGCTCGTCTTGGAGTACAGCTCGACCACCTGGATTCCGCATGGCTGGCGACTGACTCTCGACGATTGGGGGAACCTGCACCTCGCGCAAAAGTAGCACGGCCGCTGTAGCGCCTACGACCCGTATTCGAGAAAGCGTAAGTGATGGGACGACAGAAGAGGGCATCGCCCGAGCTCGTGCGTGACGCGGAGCCGGAGCCCACCCAGAAGCCTGAAGGCCCACCCTACGTATGGGCGCTCATCACGACGCTAGCCGTTGGCTTTCTCTATACGATTACCCTGTCCCCCACGACGGCATTTTGGGACACCAGCGAATACATCGCCACGGGCCACATCCTGGGCATTCCTCACCCGCCCGGAAACCCACTATTCGTCGTCCTCGCCAGGACATGGGATGTACTGCTCACGCCCTTCGGCCTGACCGTAGCTACACGGATCAACCTCTTCTCGGCCCTCATGGGGAGCCTCGCGCACGGTCTCTGGTTCATGGCCGTCTATCACGTTCTTGGCTTCTTCTCAGCGGAACGGCGTTTCCGAATCGTGGGGGCGCTGGCGGCTGTGGCGGTAAGCGCCACGGCATTCACGGTGTGGCATCAGTCTAATGTGAACGAGAAGGTCTACACGGTCTCGCTCTTCAGCATCGCGCTACTCACGTGGCTCGCCTTTCGTTGGCGTGAGAACCTGGGAAAGGGCCGGGACGACAATCTGCTCGTGCTCATGGCGTTCATCCTGGCGCTTTCGGTGGGGAATCACCTCATGGCCCTTCTGACCGCGCCTGCCCTGGGAGTTTTCGTGCTGCTTCTGTCCCCGCGAACGCTTCTCAACTGGCGGTTGTACGCCGTCGGCGCCGTGGCGGTGCTCCTGGGACTCTCGATCCACCTGTTCCTGCCGCTCAGGGCCGCCTTGTCCCCGATCATCAACGAGGCCGATCCCACGTGTTCGAGCATCGCGAGCGCCCTCACGAGCATCGTCACATGGGGAAAGGCAGGCTGCTTCGAACTCTCGGCGGCCCTGTCGAGACAGCAATACGACATGCCGCCACCCATTCCTCGGCAGGCACCCCTTTGGTCACAATACGCTAACTATCTCCAGTACTTCGACTGGCAGTGGGCGCGGAGCGCGGATGGGAGCCAGACCGTTTTCGCTCTCATGCGACTCCCCTTCACGATTCTCTTCGCCTCTTTGGGAGTGTACGGGGCGACCCAACACCTGCGGCGGGACACGGCGACGGGCCTCTACGTCCTGGTTCTCTTCGCAACGCTTTCCGTCGGCCTCGTGTTCTACCTGAACTTCAAGTACGGATTCTCGCTCGCGTCACCGAACGCCGGAGGGGATCCACACGAGGTTCGCGAACGAGACTACTTCTTCGTCGTGGGTTTCTCGGTGTGGGGGCTGTGGGCGGGCATCGGAATCGCCGCACTGTGGCAACGGTTGAAGGACCGGTTGGAGGGTTCGTGGTCCCGGGCGGCTCCGGTGCTGTTGCTCGCCCTGATCCCCCTGATACTCAATTGGTCCTGGGCGAGCCGTCGCTCCGATTATTCGGCCCGTGACTGGGCGTACAACCTCCTGATGAGCGTAGAACCGTACGGCGTCCTGTTCACGAACGGAGACAACGACACGTTCCCCCTCTGGTACCTGCAGGAGGCCGAAGGCATCCGGCGTGACGTCACGGTCATCGTCACCTCCTACCTCAACCTCGACTGGTACGTCAAGCAGCTCCGGGACATCACGCGCCCGTGCCCGCCCGGCGTGAGGCCCGAGGAGACGCCGACCGTCATCGTGTGCCAGCGGCCTTATCATG
>CAUZVZ010000095.1:0-11451 GCA_963583605.1 Gemmatimonadales bacterium UBA6960 | reverse complement strand
CTCAGACCGTCGTTTTCCACCCAGCTCTCGAGAAGGGCCAGTGCCGAAACTCGGTCGGGGATTTGTGCGCTCACGTTCGACTCCATTCTGATCTAAAGGGTACCACCACCCGCGCACCATTTGTACGCTCGCATGCACGCTCGTGGCGTCAGACCCTCGACGAGGGACACAGGTGGAACATCACGCACGCCTCGCACCGTGGCCTTCTGGCAATGCAGACCTGGCGTCCGTGGAAAATCAACAAATGAGACAAAAGGGTCCAACGGTCCCTCGGGAACAGACCCATGAGGTCTTCCTCAATCTTCTCGGGCATCTTCTTTTGGGTGAAGGCGAGGAGCGTCGAGAGCCGGTTCACATGGGTGTCGACCACGACCCCCTCGTCGAGTCCGAACGCATTGCCCAGGATCACGTTCGCCGTCTTGCGCCCCACACCCGGTAGCGCCGTCAGCTCCTTCATCGTGCGTGGAACCTCTCCGCCGTGGAGTTCGGTGACGCCCCGCGCAAAGCCGATGATGCTCTTAGTCTTGTTTCGGAAGAATCCGGTGGAGCGAATGATCTCCTCTACGTCCTCCGGTCGAGCGTCGGCGAGGTCGGCGGGAGTCGGGAACCCCTCGAAGAGCCCCGGCGTGACCATGTTCACACGCTTGTCGGTCGTCTGTGCAGAGAGAATGGTCGCTACGCCGAGTTGGTAGGCGTTCGTATGCGTCAGTGCGCAGTGCGCGTCGGGGTATTCGTCGGCCAGCAGATCAAATACCTCGGTGGCACGCTCCGCCCGAGCGGCCTTCGATTCCCTCGCCATGGTCCCCTTCTTGATACGGGTTCGTTCAGACACCGTCTGCGGCACCACTCTCGGGAGCTTGCGCACCAACGCCCGAAAGCTTCCCGACCAGCCAGCCATTGAGCAGCAACAAGACCCCGACGACGATCGCGAACTGAATCAGGACCGTTCCGATATTGAACACTGAGAAGAGCGTCCATGTCGATCGGAACGACTCGCCTCGGGCTTGATAAAGCCACCACCCCATGAGCACGACCGACTCCACGATCACCAAGCGAATGCTCCAGTCCCACCAGGCCCCTACGTGGATGTCCGAGTGCCCCGTGTTGATGTACTTCGCGCGCCACTCGGTCACACCGTACTTGAGCACGGCGAATGCGAAAAAAAAGCCCGAAAGCATCAATCCCACGCCCCACACCCAGTCCTGATTCGCGAAAAACGGGCCGGCTCCCGGCGTGTCCGTCCAGTTGAGCGCGCTGGGCGCCCCGAACCCGATGCCCGCCGTCCCGACGAGTGCGATGGCCCGGCCCCGTGTCATGCCCAGATCGATCAAGATGCGACTGGCCAACTCGATCATCGCGACGAGGGACGTCCAGGCGGCAAACACCAGCGCCAGAAAGAACAGGGACATGAAGAACCGACCGCCCGGAATCAGCGCGAAGAGTTGGGGCACCCAGATGAAAGTCAGCCCCTCGTTGCCCGCGCCGACGATCTGGTCAGCGGCGTCCGGCATCACCGAAAACACTGTGCACAGCACCACGATACCTGCGAGAAGTGACATCGAGTTGTTTCCGAAGCCGATGACGAATGCGTTGAGCGCCGTGTCCTCCCGGCTTCTCATGTAGATGGCGTAGGTGAGCACGAGCCCCCAGCCGGCGCCCGTGTCCCAGGCGTTCTGGGTCAGCGCCTCCAACCAGATCCTGGAGTCGGCCAGATCGGCGAGATTGGGCGTGAAGAGGAACGCCAATCCCTCCGCCGCTCCCGGGAGTGTGACCGCCCGGATCGCGAGCACGATGACCAAGAAAATAAGACTCGGAATTAGGAACTTGGCGGCCGTCTCGATACCCCGGACACCCTTCGACACAACAAAGAGACCCATCCCCATGGCCACGACGTGCGTGACCAGAGCCACCGGTGTGCCCGCGTACCCCTCCCAGAAGGCCTCGGGCACCGCCGAGGGCACGGCCCCAGTGACGCTGGCGAGGAAGAATCGGATGGTCCAGCCCATCACCACGCTGTAGTAGAACATGATGGCGGTCGCGACGAAGGCCACCCAGGCCCCCATCCAGGCGAAGCGCGGACCGATGGTCTTCACGAAGGATCCGATCGTGCCCGAACGCGTGGCCTTCCCCATCCCGAACTCGAGGATCAGGAGCGGCACGGACCAGAGGAGCAGGAACACCGCCCACGCGACGAGGAACGAGCCTCCGCCGTTCGAGGCGGCGATGCGGGGAAAACGCCAGATATTGCCGGTGCCCACGGCCATGCCGAGCATCGCCAGGAGCATGCCCCAGCGGGAAGTGAAGACTTCGGACCTAGATGACAATCCGGCCTCCTGACTCAGGTGAGGGGCCCCCCGGACAACCGCTCCTGGATCCAACCCGGCACGGCCTCGGCACTCACGCGCACCTGCTCGAGGGTGTCTCGATCGCGGATCGTGACGGTACCGTCCTCGGCCGTCTGCCCGTCGACGGTGATGCACCACGGTGTGCCCGCTTCATCCTGCCGACGGTAACGCCGACCGATGGAGCCCGCAGTATCGTAGAACGAGGGGATCGAGCGAGACCGTAGATCGGCGTGCAACTTCTCGGCGATTTCCGGCAGTCCATCCTTCTTCACCAAAGGGAAGACCGCAGCCTTCAACGGAGCGAGGCTTGGAGTGAGCTTGAGAAGTACACGCTCTTCGCCCCCGACGTCCTCCTCAGTATAGGCATCGACCAGCGCCATGAGGACCGTGCGGTCCACCCCAACCGCGGTCTCGACTACGTAGGGGAGGAAACGCTTCCCCGCTGCCGTGTCGATATACTCGAGGCGTTTTCCCGAGTACTCCTGGTGCCGTCCGAGGTCGAAGTCGGTCCGGTTGTGAATTCCCTCGAGCTCCGTCCAGCCGAAAGGATGCTCGTACTCGACGTCGAACGCCTTCTTGGCATAGTGTGCGAGCTCGTCCGGTCCATGCTCATGGAAGCGAAGCTTTTCCTTGCGAATCCCCAACGAGAGATGCCACTCCATGCGGGCGTTCATCCAGTAGTCGAACCACTCCTCGTCGGTGCCCGGCTCCACGAAAAACTGGAGCTCCATCTGCTCGAACTCCCGTGTCCGAAAGATGAAGTTTCCTGGGGTGATCTCATTCCGGAACGCCTTCCCGATCTGTGCGATGCCAAACGGGACTTTCTGGCGGGCAGACGTTTGCACGTTCAAGAAGTTCACGTACGAGCCCTGTGCAGTCTCAGGCCGCAGGTAGATCACGGAAGCATCTTCCTCCACCGGGCCCATGAACGTTTTGAACATGAGATTAAAGAGGCGCGGCTCACCGAACGTGTCCTTGGTCCCGCAGGTGGGACACTGGCCACCCTCGACCTCAGGAAGGTCGGCGCGGAAGCGGCGGTGGCAGCTGCCGCACTCCACCAGAGGGTCAGTGAAACCCTCCACGTGTCCGGATGCTTCCCACACTCTAGGATGCATCAGAATCGACGCATCCAGCCCTTCGACATCGTCACGCTGGTGCACCATTGAGCTCCACCATCGTTCCTTGACGTTGCGTTTCAACTCGATGCCCAGCGGCCCGTAGTCCCACACCGATCCCGTTCCCCCGTAGATCTCGGACGACTGGAATATGAACCCCCGGCGCTTGGCCAGAGACGTGAGCTTATCCATCACAGAGGTTTCAGCCATCGAGATCGATCCAGGGAGCCGGTTGTCGCGGTGAGTCGAAGCGATGGAAGCTAGACCAGCACGCCCGCTGCATCAACCGATCGAGAACCACGGAAGGTAGGGCGGGTAAGGGAAGGCGCTCATGCCGGCTCGGTGTGGTGCGAAGACGCTTCGAATGCCAGATTACACCTCCTACAGGAGGGTTGGAATGATATCGCTGACAGATGAAGCGCGTGAAGTGGTTCGTAGCTACATAGACAAGAGCGATGGTGAGTTCACCGCGCTGCGTATCGGCATCGCCGGTGGCTCACCCTTGTCACCCAATTTTGAGCTCTCGCTCGTCGGGACGGACGACATCGGTGAGAGCGAGCGAGAGGTAGCAGTGGACGACCTGACGATCGTCGTCCAAGAGGAGTTCATCCCTCGCCTCGAGGGAGCGACCGTGGATTTTGTCCAGCGCGTGAATGAAAGTGGCTTCGAGGTATCACTGGCCACGACTGCTCAGCCCGCTCCGTCCGCTCCAGAGGGGCCATTCGCTGAACGGGTGAGAGCGGTCCTGGAGTCTGAGATCAATCCGGCCATCGCCTCGCACGGAGGTGCAATCGCGTTGGTGGGCGTCGAAGACACCGAGATCTACCTTGAGATGAGTGGTGGGTGCCAAGGCTGCGCCATGTCACGCATGACACTCCGTCAGGGAGTCGAGCGCATGGTCCGCCAGGCGGTGCCTGAGGTGACCGTGATCCACGACGTCACCGACCACTCGTCTGGCGAGAACCCCTTCTTCGAGGGCCCCACGCTTTAGTCGCCTCAGAGGCGATGTTCAGGCATCCCGCTCTGTGACGCTTCCCGCCTCGATCGCGCTCGGTCCCCGCCCCCCTCTCCGGTCACCCTCCCGGTACAGCCGGTGGTGATATACGGCGTATCGCTGCTAGCGGGGTGCATGCTGGTCGGCGCGTTTATCGGTGAGCTGATTGGGGAGTTGATTGGCATCGACGCCAACGTCGGCGGTGTCGGTATCTCTATGTTGCTGCTGATTCTGGTTGCTTCGAAAGTGCAAGCCAGTGGCCGCCTCAATCCCATCTCCCAGACAGGCATCACCTTCTGGAGCGCAATCTACATACCGGTGGTCGTGGCGATGGCTGCTAGCCAGAACGTGGCGGCGGCGGTAGAGGGCGGGACAATGGCGGTGCTGGTCGGAGTCCTGGCCGTTGTCGTCAGCTGTGCTCTGGTGCCGTTACTCAGTCGCATCGGCGGTGAACCGCCGCCGCCCCTGCCGGACATAGACGTCGAGCAGAGCGTATGACCACGGCGATCGATCTCATGGCGCAGGTAATGAGCCGATATGGCTTGATCACTGCCTTCGCGGTCGTGGGGATCACCGTGTGGGTGTCCTATCAACTGTCCGGGCGCCTGACCAAAGGACACCTTCACGGGTCGGCGATCGCCATCATGCTCGGCTTGCTTGCGGCATACGTTGGCGGTGTCGTCACCGGAGGGGGCCGCGGCGTAGCCGATCTGGAGGTACTGGCCGGGATCGGATTGATGGGCGGCGGCATGCTTCGGGACTTCGCAATCATCGCCACCGCTTTTGGCGTGAATACACGGGAGTTGGCGCGTGCCGGAGCGAGTGGGGTCATCTCTCTGTTTGCTGGCGTGTTCGTGTCGTTCACGATCGGCGCGGTCGTGGCTTATGCTTTCGGCTATACCGATCCCGTGAGCATGACCACGATCGGCGGCGGTGCGGCCACGTACATCGTGGGACCCGTGACCGGTGCCGCCCTTGGGGCCAGTTCGGATGTGATGGCACTCAGTATTGCCGCAGGGCTGATCAAATCCATGCTGGTGATGGCTGGAACCCCCTTCGTCGCACCGTTCATCGGATTGAATAATCCGCGTTCTGCGATGATTTATGGTGGCCTCATGGGCACCACGAGTGGAGTGGCAGGGGGGCTGGCCGCCACCGATGAACGTCTGGTTCCGTATGGCGCGATGACAGCCACGTTCTATACTGGGCTGGGTGCACTGTTGGGGCCTTCGGTGATCTTCCTGATCATCAGGGCGATCATGAGCTGACCGTTTCCATCTGACACGACGGCGCTGGATCGAGGAGAGACCGAAGTATGCCAGAACGTGAATTCGTCCGGCGGGCACGGAGTTTCGGGGAACGGGTCGCAGTGACAGCGGATGGCCACGATCACTCGTACGACTCGCTGCTCTCAGTATCGGAGGCAATAGCCTCCAGTCTGCTGGACGGGGCGACCGACTTGGGTGAAGAGCGAGTCGCCTTCTTTTTCCCGGCGAGCTTCGAGTACACCGCGGTCCAGTGGGGCATCTGGAGAGCCGGGGGCATTGCCGTGCCGCTTAGCCTGTCCGCGGCAGACCCGGAGCTCGAGCATGTGATCACCGATGCCCAGGTCGATCGAGTCATCGCACCTGAGGATTCACTGGCGAAGCTGCAGCCACTTTGTGATCGGCTGTCGAAGCCCCTGCTCAGTGTCGAGGGGATCTCATCAGGGCAGTCGGTGCCTTTGCCGGAGCTGGAGGGCCCGAGGCGAGCGATGATTCTCTACACGAGCGGCACGACCAGCAAGCCCAAAGGTGTAGTGAGCACTCACGCCAACATTGAGGCGCAGATCACGACGCTAGTGGAAGCCTGGGGTTGGCGATCCGAAGATTCGATTCCGCTGTTTCTGCCCCTGCATCATGTCCACGGGATCGTCAACGTGCTGAGTTGCGCGTTGTGGTCGGGGGCCCGGGTGGACTGTTTCAACTCCTTCGATGCACAGGCAGTTCTGGAGCGCGTGGCAGACCAGGCGTATACCGTGTTCATGGGAGTGCCGACCATCTATGTCAAGCTGATCCAGATCCTGGAGGCTGCCGATGAGGGGGATCGGGCGCTATACGCTGATGGATTCGCCCATATGCGATTGATGGTGTCGGGTTCTGCCGCATTACCGGCCAGCGTGCATGAGCAATGGACGCACTTGACCGGACAGAAACTTCTAGAGCGCTATGGCATGACGGAAATCGGCATGGCAATCTCCAATCCCTTGAACGGGGAGCGACGGCCAGGGGCCGTGGGCCTGCCGCTGCCTGGCGTCACCATCAGACTGGTCAGTGAAGCGGGTGAGTCGATCGAAGCGGAGGGCGAACCCGGCGAGATTCAAGTTCGCGGGTCCGCGGTGTTCTCCGAGTACTGGCAAAAGCCCGACGTGACGGAGGCGTCTTTCGTGGACGGATGGTTCCGTACGGGGGACATGGCGGTGTTGGAGGATGGGTACTATCGCATCATGGGTCGCCTGTCGGTGGACATTATCAAGTCGGGCGGATACAAGCTCTCAGCCCTGGAAATCGAGAGTACCTTGCTGACGCACCCGGCGATCCGAGAGTGTGCCGTGATTGGCGTGCCGGACGATACCTGGGGGGAAGTGGTGGCAGTGGCCATCGTGGCCAATGACGGGGAGCACATCGAACTCCCGGGTCTGAAAGAGTGGGCGACTGAGCGCATGTCCACGTACAAGATCCCCAAGTCGCTGTTGCTGTTGGAGGAGTTGCCGAGAAACGCCATGGGCAAAGTGACCAAGCCTGCCGTCCGAGATCTTTTCGACTGATGGAGCCCTTGAATCGCCGAGATTTCGTAAAGAAAGCCGGCTTCGGCGCCGCCGGCACGAGCGTTCTGGCTGGGTGCGGGGGGGCCGAAACGCAGAGTGCGGGGGAAGACGGTGTCATGTCGGGGCCCAGAGTGAATTGGCGCATGGCGACGAGCTTTCCGCCAAGTCTGGATATTCTCAACGGATGCGCCCTGCTCGTCGCGGAGCGGGTCGAGGCCCTCACGGGCGGACGCTTCACGATCCGCGTATTTCCGCCGGGCGAGCTCGTCCCTGCTCTCCAGGTCATGGACAGCGTGCAGTCCGGCACGGTCCACGCCGGTTACACAAGCGACTATTACTACATCGGTAAACACCCCGCGCTCGCGTTCGGGACCTCCATCCCCTTCGGGCTGAACGCCCGTCAACAGACGGCTTGGCTGCACTTCGGAGGTGGCTTGGAGATGCTCCGGGATATCTACGCCGACTTCGGGATGACTTCGATTCCGTGCGGAAACACGGGAGCTCAGTTCGGTGGGTGGTTCCGGAGACCCGTCGAAACGCTCGCCGACTTACGGGGCGTGCGCATGCGCATCCCCGGACTCGCGGGAGAGATCATGGCTCGCCTCGGCGTCACGGTCCACGTCCTCGGCGGCCCCGACGTCTTTCCGGCGCTGGAGCGAGGCGCCATTGACGCCGCGGAATGGGTCGGACCCTACGACGACGAGAAGCTCGGATTCCACGAGGTCGCGAAGAACTATTACGTCCCCGGATGGTGGGAGCCGGGACCGTCGACCGTGCTACAGATCGGCCTCGACGCCTGGAACGATCTCCCACCCTCCTACCAGGCGGCGCTAGAGAGCGCGTGCAATGATGCCACGCGCATGACCCTGGGCCGCTACGACGTCGAAAATCCACCCGCCTTGAAGCGTCTTACGAATGAACACGGGGTGACCCTACGCAGGTTTTCGGACGAGATCCTGGAGGCCGCCTGGAACGAGAGCGGAGCTTACCTCGAAGAGCAGGCCACCGCAAACGAGGATTTCCGCCGGATCTACACTTCGTGGAGGGCATTCCGGACGGAAAGCTTCCCGTATTTCTCCAGCAACGAGTCAGTGTACGCCAACTTCGCGTTCCCGCGGACGTAGGCACTTCCAGAGGAAGTTAGGCCTTCACACCCGCGCCCAAGCGATCAAGCCAGCGAGCACGATCAATTGGATGACGATGAACGGAATGGCCCCCCGGTAGATCGTGGTCGTCGGAATGCTCGGCGGCGCGACCCCCCTGAGGTAGAAGAGCGAGAAGCCGAACGGGGGTGTGAGAAAGGACGTCTGGATGTTCACGGCCAGGACGATCCCCAACCACGTCAAGTCAATGCCCAGAATCTGAGCGGGCGCCACGATCAAAGGCACGATGATGAAGGCGATCTCGAAGAAGTCGATGAAGAAGCCGAGCCCGAAGACGACGGCGTTGACGACCAGCAGAAAGCCGAGCGATCCGCCGGGGAGGTCGGTGAGCATGTCGGCGATCCAGAGATCTCCCTCGAGACCTCGGAACACCAGCGTGAACGCAGTGGAGCCGATCAGCAGGAAGATGACCATGATCGTGAGGCGCGTCGTGTCGTCCATCGCGGCTCTCAGGGTATGCATCGACAGCCGCCGGTGCACGGCCGCAAGTGCCATGGCGCCGAGCGCACCCAGCGACCCGGCTTCCGTCGGTGTCGCGACACCGACGAATATGCTGCCCAGCACGACCAGAATCAGGACCAAGGGCGGGAGCATCGAGCCCATGACACGCCGTAGAAGCTCCGCCGCTGGAATGTCGAACAACTCCTCGGGCATGGCGGGTGCGGCCTCCGGTTCCGCGATCACGACGCCGATTACGTAGACCACATACGCGCTCGTCAGGATCAGCCCGGGGACCAATCCCGCCCGGAAGAGGGCGCCCACCGACACGCCCATCTGATCTCCCAGGACGATCAACACGATACTCGGCGGGATGATCTGCCCCAACGTGCCGGCGGCCGCGATGACCCCGACGGTCAACTCATCCTTGTAGCCGTTTCGCATCATGACCGGGAGTGAGATCAGCCCCATCGCGGTGACCGATGCCCCTACGACACCGGTGGCCGCGGCCAGCAGGGCTCCGACGCCGATGACGCCGATGGCCAGCCCGCCTCGGAAACGGCCGAACAGAATGCCGATGGTCTCCAGAAGGTCCTCGGCCAAGCCGGACTTTTCGAGAACCGTGCCCATGAATATGAAAAAGGGGACGGCCAGGAGCGTGTAGTTCGCCATGATCCCGAACGTCCGATCCGGAAGCGCGCGCAGGAGGACGGGGTCGAAATGCCCTACCAGCATCCCCAGGAACGAAAACGCCAGGGCGGCACCCACCAGCGCAAACGCCACCGGGTACCCCGTGAAGATGAGGACGAGTGCCCCTAGGAGCATGGCCGGACCCCAGATGTCGCCCACTAGTCGCGCTCGCCCGACGCTTCGGGGTCATCCGATCTGGCGGATCCTTCGGGGGGTCCCTCGGCCGACTCCCCCAGGATCGCGGCGTTCTTCACGATCTGACTGATCGCTTGAAGGAGCAGCAGGAAGAACGACACGAGCATGACCGTCTTGATCGGATAGCGCGGCAGCCCGCCCGGATCGGGCGAAGTCTCGAGAATAGACCAGCTGTTCACGACCGGTCCCCACGAGATCCACAGCATTACGAACGCGAAGGGGACGAGGAAGAAGGCAGAACCGATCAGGTCGATCCAGGCGCGTGCCCGACGCCCCAAGCGCGCGTACAGCACGTCCACGCGAACGTGGTAGTCATGGTTCAGCCCGTACGCCGCGCCCATCAGAAAGATGAGGCTGAAGAGGTACCACTGGAGTTCGAGGTACGCGTTCGAGCTGAGTGATAGGCCGGTGTAGCGATCCGCGTAGCGGGCGATGGCGTTGAACGCCCCAACGATCACCATCACCAGCGCGATCCATTGGATGGCCGCTCCGATCCGGTCGTTGATCCGGTCGATCGCGGCGGAGATCCGCTGGAGAGACCTCACGCGCTAGGGCGCCTCTGCAGCCCTGAGGTCCTCCCTCGGTTGTCCCAGCTGCCGTAGGATGGCCCGGCCGATCTCAAGCAAGGTTTCAACTCCGTGCACGTCGTGCGGCAGTAGGTTCAGGTGGACCCGCTGGAGGCGCGCAAACGTACTGTCGATTTCGTCCCGGTACTCCTGTTCCTGAGCCCGACGCTCCTGGAGAAAGTCCCCATCGGCTTCGGGCGGCAAAAGGCGATTCACGACCATTCCCGCCACTGGCACGTCGAACTTGCGCAGCAAGTCGAGCATCTTCCTGCTCTCGAGAATCGGCAGCCGTTCAGCGGTGAGCACCAGAAGAAATGCGGTGACCGCCGGGTCGGTCAGGAGGGCACGCGCCCGATGGAATTTCCGGCGCCGGGTCAGAAGAATGTCTTGGATTCGGCCGTCACGACTGTCGTCCGGCTCCTCCTTCGATCCGCCGATCATCCCGAACTCATCCTCTCGCGAGTGATCACGGCCGAAGACCTTGAGCAGCTCACCCAATCGTCGCGACCGGTCCTGGTGGCCGAGCATGCCATCGCTCCACGCGGACAGCACCTCGGGCAAGGAAAGAAGCCGGATCGTGTGCCCTGAGGGGGCCGTATCGAAGATCAACAGGTCGAAGCGGCTCTTCGCGTCCGCCATCAAGTCGGCCATGCGTTCGAGCAACGCCGCCTCCACCGTTCCGGGAGAATGGCGGGCGAGTTCGAGCTGTCGGTCTATCTCACCATACATCTTGGGCGCGACCAACGACTTCATGCTCATCTTGACTGTCGCGATGTGGCTCTCGGCTTCGGCCTCCGGGTCGATCTCCAGACCCGTGAGGTTGGGGCTGAGGGAGGTCTCCTCGTTTCCGATCTTTGTATCGAAAACGTCGCCGAGCGAATGCGCGGGGTCCGTCGAGACGAGCAGCGTTGCACGGCCCGAATCAGCCGCCATCAGCCCGAGCGCACCGGCGGTCGTGGTCTTACCGACGCCACCCTTCCCGCCCACGAAGATGATGCGCCTGTCGAAGAGGTGATCCACGGTTTGCTACGACTCCTGAGCCATCGCCCCTAGCAACACCTGAAATCGTCGAGAGGCGAATGCTCCATGCCCGCCCGTTTGTGCCACTCGTGGAACTTCTCCAGCATGATCGGCTGCAG